>JACFNW010000240.1 GCA_019454665.1 Fimbriimonadaceae bacterium
TTCTTGAACTGCTCTTGCCAGACCTCTTCGGTGTCGGCCAGCACCACGGCCACGAACTCCTTGGCCTCGGGGTCCGGGGGCTCGCCGGTCGAAGGGCTGCCTGCGCCGCCGAGAAGGGCCGAAGGGTCGCCGCCGAGCAACAGCACGATGACCGCCACGACCAGCGTGCCAACCCCGCCGGCCACCAAGCCGCCGCCGCCCCTTCGGTCCTCGATGTTGTCGCTTTGCCGCCTGCCTTTCCAGCGCATGGCTCCATTGTAACCGCGAGGGTTACTCCAGCCCGGCGTGGACCATGGCTTCCAGGAAGTCCTCGCACATGGTCATTCCGGGCGGCAGATTCTCGAGGATCGCTTCGCCGTAGCGCTTCGTGCGCACGCGGGGGTCGAGGATGGCGATCACCCCGTGGTCGGCGTCGCGGCGGATGAGGCGTCCCGCTCCTTGCCGGACCATCATCTTCGCCTGAGGCAGCGTCCACGAAAAGAACGGGTTCTCGCCCTTGCTCTCCAGCCAGGCTTGGCGGGCCAACTGCGGCGGGTCCACGGGCACTTCGAACGGCACGCGGACCAGCACGACGCACGAGAGCGTCTTGCCCGGGGCGTCGAAGCCCGTCCAGAACGACCTTACGGCGAACAGCGTGGCGCGTTCCTCGTTCTTGAACCGCTCGCCCACGCTGGCCACACCGGTGCCGCGTTGCATGTAGATCGGCAAGTCCTCGCGCGGCTCGATGCGGCGGTACACCTCCTCCATCTCGCGGCGGCTGTGGAAAAGGGCCAGCGTTCGGCCCCCCATGTGCGCCACGATGTCGGCGATCTGGTGGGCGACGGCATCGAAGTAAGGGCCCTCCAATCCACGCTTGCGGGCTTCGCTGGGGTCGGGGACCGCTCCCATCGGCGGCAGGTACAGGGCCGCTTGCCTCGAGTAGTCGAACGGCGAGGCCAGCACTTCGGTCGAACGCGGCTCGGCGCCCGTCGTGCGCTTGAAGAAATCGAACCCGCCATCCACGGCCAGCGTGGCCGACATGGCGATGGTCACAGGGTTCGGCGTCCAGACCAGGTTCTTCAGCGGCTCGGCCAAGTCCACGGGCTCGAGGCGAGCCGTCGGCGCGGTGCCGTCGTGCCCGACGAACGAGACCGACGCCCCCGAAGGCGCGATCAGTCCGCGACACCCGTACGCGTACTCGCGCAGGAACATCCCGTAGTTTCGCAGGCACTCTTGCGCTTCGCGCATCGCCGTGCCGCGCAGCGACTCGTCGTCCTTCCACCGCGTGACGATGGCCTGCGCCCCGTCGAGGAACGCCTTGACCGAGAGCGCCAGGTGGTCGCCGAGGCGCTCGACCAGCGGTCGCACGGTGTGCGCGCGGCGTCCCTTGACCGAGGGGTGTTCGGCCAAGTCGGCGGGTGCGATCTCCAAGATGCCCGTGTGCTCTTCGCCGATCATCCCGAGGTCGCGGCGCGCCGTCTCGAGGTCCACCCGAAACGCCCCATAAATGCGGTTCCACTCGGGCAGGGCGCCGGCTTGGTTGGCCAGCGGCGCGAGCGTCTGGTCCATGCGGCCGATCAGACCGAGGATCGTGGTCAGCGACTTGTCGTTGAGTTCGAACTCCAAAGCGGCTTGCGCGGCGGCGACGAAGTCGTGGGCCTCGTCCACGATCAGCGCATCGAACTTGCCGAGCAGCACCTGATCGCCTTCCGAGGCGTCGCGCATCACGGCGTCTTGGAGCACCACCGCGTGGTTGGTGATCACGACGCCCGCGCGTTCCGCCGCCCGACGCGCCGAATAGTAGTAGCAGTCCTGATAGTGGGTGCAAAGCCTTGCAGGGCAGACCGGCGGGCCGGCGAGCCGTCGCCAAAGGGCCGTCGCCTCGCGGCCGGCGGCCAACCGCAACGTGCGGAACTCGGATTCGATGCCCCAAGTGGCTCGGTCGCGATAGGCCTCCCCCAGCGTGTGCGGTTCGTTGTCGAGCTGGGCCAAGCACGCGTACCGTTGGCGACCCATGAGGAACGCCACGGTCGGCTTGGCTTCGCCCCAAACGTCGTCGAGCAGTTCGAGGGCCAGGGGCAAGTCCTTGCGCCAGTACTGCTCGGCCAGCACGTTGGTGTAGGTGGCGATGACCGTGCGCTTGCCTTCGGCGGCGTAGGCCAGCGCCGGGATGAGGGCGGCGAGCGACTTGCCCAGCCCGGTCGGCGCCTCGTACGCCCCGCTGTTGCCCTCGGCGTACCGCTCTTCGATGAGCCAGGCGAGCTGCCGCTGGTTGTAGCGGTCGGTGTAGCCGGGCCGCTCGGCCAAGCGAGCGAAGGCGCGTTCGATCCTGGCTCGCGGCGTCATCGGAGGGAGGGTACCCCCTGGGTTGGGTTGCGTCGGCAGGCGGTCGGCAAGTGGTTGGGAGGTGGCCGGAGAGGCGCACGACTCAACTGCGGACCACTTTGCCGACAACCTGACCACAACCAGCCGACGCATCGGGGTTGCGCCGGGTGCCACGATGTTCCCGACCCCGTGTCCGGCACCATCGCGACCAAGCTCTCGTGGGGTCGGAACTCGTGAAGGGTCGGCGTTCTCCCGGCGAGAGGAGTACGGTCTGCCGGGCAGGAACGTTGTCGGGGGACGAGAGGTGGTCGAGCCCGGTCAGACCGTGGCACCCCCCGTTTGGCCAGCGGTTGGCGGGCCGGTGTTCCCCGCGTCCCCTTCGAGATTTCGGCCCTGGAGTCGTCGGCGATGGATACGTAGTGGCTTGCGCGGGCCGAACCTCAGGGTGACCCGGACCGAACGGAACCACCCCTGCCTGGCGGCCACCCCTCCGGAGGAGGGGAATTCCGGAGGGCCCCATTGGTTGGCAGGGCTACGGACGTACGGACTCGCACGGTCTGCGGTCCCGGCATTGAGCCGCTGGAACGCGTGGTCGGTCCCGTCATACCGTGGCACCATCCGTTTGGTCAGCGGTTCACGGTTGGCGGGCCACCGCACTTTCAACACTCGAAGACTCCTTTTCCGCTTCGAACAATCGTTCGCTATACTGAAGCCATGATACGACAACAGCGGGACGCCGCTGGCCAGAACCCCACGATTCGGGATGCAGACCCGTCAGCTCATCCCTCCGAAGGAGTCGCCACATGACTTACTTGTTGACATGCCTCCAGTTCCTTCTCCTTACGTCAATTCCGATATTCCGAGAGCCCGAAGCTCCTCGGCCACTGCTTCTTCCCCATGAGCAAGCACTGGACTTGCAGGATCTTGCAACTGATGGCCGAGCTATGATCGGCTTGTTCTCTAGCCATTCGCGTGCCGAGCTCCGGGTTTGGAATGGCGACAATGAACTAGTGCTATCGACCGTGATTCTGCCGAACACCAACCAGATTTCCGCAGTGTTTCTGACGAACGACCCGGTTCGTCAATGTGCAGTTGCTTCCATCCAGGTGCAGCAGATTGGTCAAACAAGCCACGATTCAATCCTGAAACCAGTGAGGATGACAACCTTCTCCCTGGACGGCTCACAATCTGTTTGGGAGAAAGTCTCCGGTGACAGTGTATCCAAGTTCGAGGAATATCCACGCATCAAACAACTGAGGTTGGCATTGACGGAGAGAGGAGTGTATGCACCTTTGTGGCAACCGGGTACCGCACTGCCGACCCTGGGGCCCGCACTCGAAGCCATGCTAAGTCGTCCCATCGCTCTGCGCGACGTTGGAGACATGTCGTTTCAGACGATGGGACCATCAGAGTCCGGCAGTATCGCGTTGATCTGGAATGATCTCTCTCTTACTGGGCTTGGCCCTGACGGGCCGCTCGTTGATCACGATGATGGTGCGTGGTGGCTGCGGAAACAAGGTGATGGATACGAGACCCTTAGGCTTGGCAAGGCCATTCGAGAGTGCTTGACTAGCATAGGCGCCAGCCTCGATTCGCGCATGCTTACAGTCTCGTCCAAAGACGGCGATCTTTGGATCAGTTGCTTGGCGCGCCGGTCAGATTCGACAGTGCCTATGATGCTCCGAGTGTCAGCCTTGTCCGGCTCAAAACCGAGCGTACGGATTGTTGGTGCGGGGCTCGTAGCTCGCAGGTTGTAGCTCACGTATTGGGTTTGGGTTCATCCTGATGTCGAATTGTAGCGGTTGCGAGAGGGGCTTGATGCGCCTCTTCAATTCTCCATGGTTGGATAGGGAGGTGCTTCACGGGCCTCTTGGTTAGCGTTCAACCTCTCCCCGGCCCTCCCAGGCTTGGGGAGGGAGTTGCCCGGCGTTCCCCGCGTCCCTTTCGAGACTTCGGCCCGTGAGTCTGGAAAAGCGGAACGCACCCGGCAGTCGCGGGCCGAACCTCAAGGTGACGCGAGGGAAGGCATGCGGGGGTGCCACGGTCTGTCCGGGCTCCAAGACCATTCGACTGGTCCAACGCCTCTGCCCGGCAGACCGTGCCCGATTCGAGGAACCGAACCAGCCAGAACAAAGCCGACCCAAGTCGGGCC
>JACFNW010000241.1 GCA_019454665.1 Fimbriimonadaceae bacterium
AAAGTCCATCGCTCGGTTCGAGGAGCGGTACCCCCACATCGAGGTGCGGCTGGAGAACATTGACTGGAGCCTCTACTTCCAGAAGATCCTCACGCAGTACGCCGCCAACGTCGCGCCCGACGTGGCGATGATGGGCTTCCAGAACTTCCAGTCGTTGGCCAAGCGGGGCGCCCTCCTCCCCCTCAACGACTTCTTTGCCGAGACGCCAGGCTTCGACATCAACGAATACTACAAGGAGATCGTCGACGCCCACTCCTTCCAAGGAAACGTTTATGTTCTGCCCCGAGACATTGCTCCGATCTCGCTGATCTACTACAACAAGAGGATGTTCGACGAGGCCGGAATCCCCTACCCGGACGGGACGTGGACGTGGGACTTCAAAGTCCGCCCCGAACTCCGCGAGAAGGACTTCCTGTGGGTGGTGCGCGAGCTGACCAAGAAGGACGGCGGAGGCAAGACCACCCGCTGGGGCTATGCGCCGGGATGGCCCCAACTGCTGGCCGATTCGTTCGCGCTCCCCTATGCGGGCGAGCCCGTGGACAACCTCGAAGCACCCACGAAGATCCTCGCCAACTCCGAGAAGCACGCCGAGGCGTACCAGTTCGCCGCGGACCTGATGAACAAGGAGAAGTGGGTCCCCAACAACGCCGAGGTCGTGAACGTGCTCCAGACCAACACGCGGGCGATGTTCACCAGCCAGCGCGTGGCCATGTTCCAGTCGGGCATCTGGGAGGTGCCCAACATCCGCAAGGTGCTCGAGCCGGGCAAGACGGGCTTCTTCGACTACGACATCACGTGGTTCCCGGCGTTCCGAGACGGCAGCCGCCGCTACACGACGGGCGGCTCGGGCTACTGCATCCTGAGTTCGACCAAGCATCCCAAGGAAGCGTGGCTGCTCACGCAGTGGATGGCCGGCCCCGAGGGCATGAAGGACCTGGCCGAAAGCGGCCTGGCGCAGCCTGCGATCCGCAGCCTCTCGCTCCGCGAGCCTTGGATTCCCGGGCCGAACACGCCGGAGCCGATGCAGTACCCCAAGAACCGGATCGTGACGGACCTATCGGTCCCGCACGTCACCTTCGGTCCGACCGCCGACTATTGGCCCGAGGTTCGCGACCTGGTCAACGCACGCCTCGATGGCTTGTGGAACGGTGAGACGACCGCCAAAGCCGCCCTAGATCGAGGCGTCGCCGAGGGGCAAGCGAGAATGGACGCCATTCTGGTCGAGCAGAACCTGCCGCCGTTCAACTGGTGGATCGGGCTTGCGCTGGGTGCGGTGGTCATCGGCGGCATGCTGTTCTGGGTGTATTGGCCCGAGCGGCACGTCAAGACCACGCTCCGGGAGAAGCAGGAGAGCCGCACGGCCTACTGGTTCATTTCGCCTTTTCTTATCGGTTTGGTCGTGTTCACGCTCGGTCCGATGGTGCTCTCGCTGCTGATGAGTTTCGCGGATTGGGACGTGATCCTGCCCGCACGTTGGCGCGGCATGCAGAACTACCAAGAGGCGTTCACGGGCGATCCGCGGTTCTGGGTCAGTCTGCGCGTGACGTTCGTCTACACGTTCTTTGCCGTCCCTTTGGGGGTGCTGGGCTCTTTGGGTCTGGCGTTGCTGCTGAACCAGAAGGTGCGCGGCATGCCGCTCTATCGGACCTGCTACTACCTTCCTTCGTTGGCCAGCGTCGTGGCGGCATCCCTGATCTGGAGGCGGCTGTTCCAGCCCGAGGGTGGTCTGATCAACACGATCATCTACGGCGCGGACGGCAAAGGCGACTTCCTCGGCTTGGCCACGTTTCTCGGCCGCTATTCGCCGACGGGCGAGCCGGTGAACTGGTTGGGCAACGAGGCGACCTCCTTGCCGGCGCTCATCATCATGTCCCTTTGGGGCATCGGCGGCGGCATGGTCATCCTCTTGGCGGGTCTTCAGGCGATCCCGCAGCACTACTACGAGGCGGCGTTGCTCGACGGGGCAGGCACGTGGAAGAAGTTCCGCAACGTCACGTTCCCGTTGCTCACGCCTTCGCTGTTCTTCGTCCTGATCACGGGCGTCATCGGGAGTTTCCAGGTCTTCACCCAGGCATTCGTCATCACAGCGGGTGGTCCGGGCGATTCGACCAGGTTCTTCATGTTGCACTTGTACAATCAGGCGTTCACCTCGTTGCGCATGGGCTACGCGTCCGCATTGGCATGGGTGCTCTTCGTGATCATCCTCTTCTTTACCATGGTTCAGTTCAAGATGAGTAAGTGGGTCTACTACGAATCGGAGGTCAAGTGAGCGTTTCGACGCCAGACGCCGCTCAGGCTGCCGCCGCATCCGCTCGGCGCGCCGAACGTGCCGAAGCGGCTGGACGCTGGTTCATCGCCGTCCTTCTGGTGGTGGGCGCCTTGGCGATGCTCGTCCCGTTCTATGTGATGCTCGCGATGTCGTTCAAAACGATGTCGGAGATTGACCGGACGTCGGTTTGGGCATGGCCCGTCGAGTTCACATGGGAGAACTTCCGGCTGGTGCTGACCAACCCGAACGTGAGCTTCGTCAAGTTCCTCCGAAACAGCACGGTCATCGCCGTCATCTCGACCGCAGGGGTCATCGTGAGCTCGAGCTTGGTCGCCTATGCGTTCGCTCGGCTGAAGTTCCGGGGCCGTAACCGACTGTTCGTGCTCTTGCTCAGCACCATGATGCTGCCCGGCATCGTCACCATGATTCCGACATTCGTTCTGTACAAGTATTTGTATTGGATTGATACGTTTATGCCGCTCACAGTGCCTGCATGGTTTGGAGGCGGCGCGTACAACATCTTCCTGCTGCGCCAGTTCTTCATGGGTTTGCCGCGTGAACTCGACGAAGCGGCCCTGATTGATGGAGCCTCGCACGCGACGATCTTCTGGCGCATCGTCATGCCCCTATCCGGACCGGCGCTCGCGACGGTGGGCGTCTTCTCGTTCATCTACAACTGGCGCGACTTCATGGGTCCGCTTCTGTACTTGAACAGCCCCGAAAAGCAGACGCTCGAACTCGGGTTGCGCACCTACTCGGCTCTGAACGGCGAGCGGTGGGACCTCGTCATGGCCGCGTCGGTGCTGGTCATGATTCCCCTTTTGGTCATCTTTGCCGTTGGCCAGAAGTACTTCGTCAAGGGAATCGCCATGAGCGGCCTGAAATAGGGTTGCATTGGGCCAAAAGTCCCTGCTACGCTAGAAGGATGAAGGCCAAGCCGAGTCGTCGCAGCGTCCTCAAACTCATGGGTGGTGCCGGACTGGCCGCCGTCGCCTACCCCGCGCTGATGCCCGCCCAGGCGAAGGGTGGTTCCAAGCCCAGGAACATCATCATCTTCTTGACCGATCAGGACCGCGCCCTGCGGTGGTTCCCCGAAGGCTGGGCCGAGGACAACCTGCCGTGCCTCACCGCGTTGCGCCAGCACGGCATGGAGTTCCGGAACGCGTTCACCAACACGTGCATGTGCACGCCTTCGCGAACGTCCATCTTCACCGGCCTCTATCCAGCCCAACACCTGAACACCGACACGCTGACCGACGGCTTCACCCAGTCCTTCGGCGAGCATCAACTCGATGCGAACCTGCCGAACCTGGCGACCGTGCTGAAGTCGGCCGGGTACGACGTGATCTACAAGGGCAAGTGGCACCTGAGCAAGCCGGTCCACCGTGCGGACGGCTCCAAGGTCCACGACGACATCTCGCGTTACGGCTTCGACGGCTGGGATCCGCCCGACGCGGGTGAAGACACCAAGATCGAGAACTACGGCGGGGGCGACGCGAACAACGACGGCCGTTTTGTGCAAGATGCGCTGCAATTCTTACAAGATCGGATCGCCAAGGGTTCGACGCGTCCGTTCTGCTTGGTCGTCTCCTTGGTCAACCCGCACGACGTGCTCGGCTACCCGGGCAACTCCCCGAACGGCGGCTACAGTCCGGCGATGCTTCAGGGGCCGATCCAGTTGCCCCCCACCGTGGACGAGAACCTGTTCACGAACCGCAAACCCACGGTGCATGGCCAACTGCTCATCCGGCTCGCGGGCCTGGGCGTGCTGGGCACCACCGAGCGGATGCTCAACTACATCAACTTCTACGGCAATCTGATCAAGCTCGTGGACACGGAGATGTACAAAATCATCCAACTGCTCGAGGCCAGCGAGGCGGGGCGCGCCCTCCACCGCGACACCATGATCATCCGAATCGCCGACCACGGCGAGATGGGCCTGACGCACGGCGGCCTGCGCCAAAAGGCGTTCATGGCCTACGAAGAGGCGATCAACATCCCGTGCGTGTGGTCGAACCCGGTGATGTTCCCCAAGGCGCAAACGAGCGAAGCGCTCGTCTCCCACGTGGACTTCCTGCCCACCCTGGCGAGCTTCTGCAACGTGCCCAATTGGAACAAGTTCGGGTTCGCTGGATTCGACTATTCGTCCATCT
>JACFNW010000242.1 GCA_019454665.1 Fimbriimonadaceae bacterium
TATCAATGCGACTCGATGATCAGCCAGCCAGCCAACGATCAGGCGCTCGATCTTCATGTCCAGCAACACCAACTCGCGCTGCCACTGCAGAGTTGCAGGCGCAACACCGGCAGCGTGAATCGCTCGACGGGGTGGCCTGGCCACACAATCAAGCACGGCCCGCAGCTTCTCGTCGGAAAAGGGCAGCGTTTGCACCAGCTCGCGGCAGGAGTGCAACCTCTCGACGAGCCACTCGGCCAAGCGCCTGTCTCGATCGTCTATGCCGCCAGACTGCCCCATCCCTTCGTTCAGCGTCTTTGCCCAGTCATCTAACCTTCGAGCAACATCCGGACCTTCGACAAAGCGTGTGCTCTCGGCAACGGACTTCATGACAGCACGATCCACGTGCTCAACTTGCTGGACTTGCTCTGCAGACAAGTCCCATTCACCTTGTCCCGCATAGTGTACGACTGCGCATAGTAGCATATTCACGGCCACGGCGAGGATCGGTTCCGCGACGGAGCGCTCCGCCAGGCTGAGTTGCTGCCGTACAGTTTCAAGCTTGGTTCCGCAGGGTCTTGACTCCCACTCAATGATGCCGCAGAGACCCTCCATCGCTTCAGCGATCTGACCACCACCGCTCACATGTGGGTGCGAGGCAACCGACTTCGCAAGAGCCTGATAGGGATTCTGTGCGTTCATGGCAGGGGATGATTGGTTGACCATATACAACTCTCGTTCCAGGAAACTTCACATTGGAGCGCAGACTCTCGTACACTCACAGCGATACTATATGGTCCATCCGCTCCAGGGAACTTATGGTGATGAAGGCACCACGCATTGTCTTCCCAAGACACTTCGATGATCAGCTCGCTTGGCCCTTGAACGGTGAGGCTCTTGCTTCTCGGCATCAAAGGTGCCTCAGCGTCTATTGCCCAGAGCAGCTTCGTATTTCCACGTGCAACCACTGTCGCTCGGAGGCCATAGCCAAGAGCCGCGTACTTTCCATCGGCAAGTGTCAGCGCACCCTTGACGACGGCAAGCCGTCGGTCTTCCAAGTCAATCGGCGTGCCAGCCTGTACCAATTCAGCCATTTTCTCGCGAAACTCTGAAAGCTCCGAGTTGCCGCCCACACAGCAGATGGCAACTTTATCTACTCCGCAATCATCCAAGAAAGCCTTAGAGAAGTTGCGAACGGCTACTCCAACACTATGGCCCGATTCTTGAAGGTCGCGACCACACAACCAAACAGTATTGGACTCCTTAAAGGCTATGGTCTCTGCGCGAGAATCTGGCGCTTTTGACAAAGCCACTTTCTGGGCGTCAAGCCATCCCACCAATCCAGAGAACTTCTTGTGCCAGGCTTGTTGAGTGTGCGGGAAAAAGCACCCCTGGTGATCGTAGATGTCCCTTGACCACTTAAAACCTGAGTCCTCCAGGGTACGGTCCCCCGCTACCCTAGCCAAGTCCAAGATCAGCTTGCTGACCTGACTCCGTTGATCAGCTGGGAGCAACTGGGCGAGCCTGGAGAAGATAGCTGGGACGAGAAGCAAGGTCACTGTCTCGCCACCTACATCCACCGACGGTAGCTTGCCTGCATCAAAGAGCTCGGGGAATTGTGCACTGGTGCTCGAAACATCATCCAACCGCACGGCGCCACTGCTCCAGCTTAGCCTTCCGACGGTTAGATCCGTCGTCCCGGCACCGCTGTCAACCACCAGCACATGGCCATCAGGCGGCAAGCCCACGTTGCTTGCGATCACATGCATCAAAGCAGCCTCTGGCTCCAGCATGGTCCGAACCTGACCCCACTTGTGAAAGCCAGCGGCTTCAATGGCCTGCATCATGGCATCGTGTTGGACGCGATAGGTGTCGCCACTGTCAAGTGGCGGCAGTGTGAAGGCAAACATGACACTATCGCGATCCGGCTGCTCGGCGACCTGGTAGATCGCTGGCTTAATCCACTTGTGGAAGAGCTCCTCGAACAACCAGTTGAGCACTCGTTGGGGTGACGGCCAGCCGTCCCGGGACTCGCCAGGATCGCTGCGAACCAACGACTTGAGGTTGCGAATCAGCTTGCCTGAGCCCCGCTTCTTGTACTCGCTCACCGCGTCGGCTCCGTATCGCCAGGTGCCGGGCGAACTTGGATTGCCGATGTAGACGTCGCTACTGAAGCGGCGATCGGGTCCCACCGCGACAGCGGTGCCGCCAGCCAGGAGCTTACGCCAGATCGAGATGCCAGCGGAACCAAAGTCGATGGCAAACACCATCTCAGGCATGAAGCCACCGCCCTCGTCCGCAATCATCAAAACGGGGACTTCGGCACGGGCGCGTCCGCTGCTGAGTTGGATCTGCCCCAAGACTCCAGAGCCATTGCCAGCAGGTCGGACCTTGATCTCCAGAGGCTTGGCCCGGCTTACTTCCGTTCCAGTCGAAGGCGTGGCCGAAAGGCTGCCGTGAAGCTCGATGTCGATCTTGTGGTACTCGGCCATGCCCTCAGGACAGACCTTCAGAGTCGCCGAATCGGATGCGTTGCGGAAGATGAGGACGCCGGGCTCACACAGGAGCTTGACGTCGCCCGATCCGTAAAGAACCGACCCGCTCGTCCTGCGGTGTTCGCGACCACTCCAGACTTCGGGTTGCGCATCAGCCTCATGCACCAGGCATGTCACGTTGAGTGCACCCTCGCCGTCGCTCACAGGCACGCTCAGTTTGAACGAGGCAGACTCTCCCTGAGGCCTCAAGGTCTTCGACACCGGTTGCTTGCCGCCACTCACGCACACCGACACCTCGCAGTCCGGACTCCGCCCCGGCGACTTCAGACGAATGTCAACGGGCAGTTCTACCACGCCTTCCACCGCGAAAGCCTTTTCGGGCTGGAAGAACTCGACAGCGACCGTACGCCTTCCGCAGACGGGACAGAATCGATCAAGCGGCTCCAGCTGCGCCTCGCAAGACGTGCCGTGCAACTGTCCACAGGTCAACGGATCGTCCATCGTCCACACTCTGAAGAGGTCACGAGAAGCATTATCGCACCCGAGGCAGACTACCGTCAATGCCGAGATTCCCATCCGTCCAACATCGTGGTGCCAGCCATAAAGCAGGGATGGTCAATTCGCGGGCTGCTGGACCGATCGTTTCACCCTAAGGAGAACGGGCTGAGAGGAGCTTCGCCTACGACCGTTGAGTTGGGAGTAGTTCTCCTGTCCACCGACGCCGCCCCAGTTCCCGGGATCGGGCCGCAGACGCCGGCGGAGCCGCCGCCCTTTGGGCGGACGGGAGTCCCTCCCTCGGCGCCCGCCCGGTCTCGCGGCCCCATGATCCCGCGAACGAGTCGAACCCGCGCCGGCCGCCGTTCGTCCTCGGTCGCTGCGGGGCACCCTCCCGTGCGGACCGCAGGGGCTCGCGAGCAGGGGCCTGACCGCAGGGGGCCGCTGCGGCGTCCCCATGGTCGCCCCGTCAGCCGACGTCCCAGAGGCGCAAGGAGCGATTCGGCGACTAGACCGTGGCGAAAGAATCGGTGAGACGACGAAGGTGCGCCTCGGGACGTTCGGATTTGCCGGGGCACGGCCCGCGCGCCCCGCAGATCTCCGCACGGGCGCCCTCCCGCGCCGTCCCTCGGCCCGCACGGCGACGAGGCGCGGCGGAACGTCGGCGTCGCTTTGGCGGACGCAAGTCGGGCTTTACCACTGGGACTTGGGAGACGACTTCGGCTTCTAGAACGGGCCACGGAAGGCATCGGAACGATCCACCAGCATTGCCTTTGCGCGCAAGCCTATACGTCGTTCTTCCTTGGGCGTCCGAGGTTGCTCTGTTCCTCCGTCTCGGGTCCGAGGCGAGTCTAAAGCGATCGTCCGAGCCCCTTCGAAACGCCCCATGCGAGCCGCGTTCTTCCTTCTTCGTCGCGAAAGACCATTTGGTGGTTATGCCATCACCGAATCAGCAAGAAACAATGAATACCAACGCTATTGTTGTCACTCCCGCTCCCGATCCGACCGGTTCGGCGCCTGGCGGGTCCCTTCGCCGTACCGGCTCTTCTTCGCGCACGGGCGAGGACGAGATCCGCCCCCAACCCGACGGCCTGCTGCTCGTCTCGCGCCGGACGCGCGACATGTGGCTCCAACACTATCCGCTTCTTCGCAACAGCGCAGCGCTTCGGCGATTCGTCGCCCACGTCCTCGTGCGACCCTCGATCGACGCGGAGACGGGTCTGACGTCGATCTCCGACGCCGCGCTGTGCGGCTGCGGCTGGAACGGCGCTTGGCCGAAGCTGCGCAAGCGGCTCGTCGAGGCGGGCTTCCGCATCGAGGCCACGTCGCCGGCCAGCGGGCGGTGCCGCTGCGTCAGACGGTTCGACTGCGCCGGCGACCTCTTCGCGGCGGTCCTTCGGGACCTCGCCGAGACGCCCGTC
>JACFNW010000243.1 GCA_019454665.1 Fimbriimonadaceae bacterium
CTCTCCTCGTCGGCTGCGGAAACAGCGGCGGCAACGCCGCCGGGCCCGAAGCCGACTCCGGCAAAACCTACACGGTCGAAGACGCCAACTCGGCCCAGCCGAAACGAGGCGCCGCGATCAACGAAGACGAATCGCGCTAGCCTTGAACCAAGCGCACCGGAACCACGAGGTTTCGGTGCGCTGTGTCATCCTTGTACCAGGTGCGGTCTCGATTAGACCTTCAAACGGCCTTGACGGGCGCAGGCGGGGTTTTCCTCGTTCTGGCTCTGTTGGGACTGCACCCGGCCCTGCCCTACCTCTCGATCGCCGCCGGCTCGCTGTTCGCGATCAAAACGGCATGGGCATCCATCCGCGAACGCAGCCTCGATGTCAACCTCTTGATGGTCCTCGCCGCCATCGGCGCCGTCGCGGTGGGCCGGGCGACCGATGCCGCCGTCCTGCTGTTCCTGTTCAGCCTCTCCAGCACGTTGGAATCTCTGGCGATGGCCCGGACCAAGTCGGCCATCGAAGGGCTGATCAAGCTCCGGCCGCTCGAGGCCACAGTCGTCCGGGATGCCGAGGACCTGCGCGTCCCCGTTGAGTCTGTCGCGTTGGGCGAACGTGTCCGGATCAGGCCGTTCGAGGCCGTCCCGCTCGATGGCGTGGTGCTCGAAGGCTCCACGTCGGTCAACGAAGCCACGCTCACAGGCGAGAGCGTCCCAGTGGCGAAAGGTCCCGGCGACAAGGTCCTGTCCGGGACCACCAACGTCGAAGGGTTGATCCTTGTCGAAGTCACCGGCGTGGTCGGCGACAGCACGCTCGACCGCATCGTCGAGCTGGTGGCCGAGGCCCAGGAGAACAAGGCCAGCGGCGAACGGGTCAGCCAGTGGTTCGGGCAGCGGTACACCTTCTTTGTCGTCTTCGCGTCGCTGGCTTCCCTGCTGGCGCGCGCCGCGATGGGCTTCCCTTGGCCGGAGGCGTTCTATCAGGCCCTGACGCTGCTGGTCGCTCTTAGCCCGTGCGCCTTGGTCATCTCATCTCCGGCGTCTACCCTCTCGGCGCTCGCCTGGGCGGCGCGCAACGGCATCCTGGTCCGAGGGGGCGCGTACATCGAAGCCGCGGGAACCATTGACACCGTCGCGCTGGACAAGACGGGCACGCTGACTTCTGGACAGCCGGAACTCGTCGAGATCTGCGTCTGTCACCGAACCAATGCCTCCGAACACGAGCGGTGCGAGGCGTCGGCCGGCTGTTGGACGGGCTCTGGCCCCCTTTCGCAGGAGGCTGCGGCCCTCTTGCGGCTGGCATCGGGCGCCGAGCAATACAGCGACCACCCGATCGCCGACGCCATCGTGCGAGCGGCCAGGGCACAGGGGATCGAAGTGCCCGAGGCCACGGCGACAGAGGTCATGCCAGGCTTGGGGGTCGCCGCCACGATCAATGGGCTGCGCGTCGAAATCGGCCAGGCCCGCTACTTCGACATGGAAGCCCTACCGCGGGCGTTTCGCGACGACGTGGCCGCCCTGCAAGCCAAGGGAATGACCGTGGCCCTCATGCGGGCCGGCGACCGATTGGCCGGGTTCGGGCTGGCCGACACCGTTCGGCCCGAAGCGAAGCAAGCGTTGAAGGCGCTGCGCGCCGCCGGAGTCAAGCACGTGGTGATGCTGACTGGGGACAACCAGAACACAGCCCACGCCGTGGCCGCGCAGTTGGGCATCGAGGATTATCGGGCGGCCATGTTGCCCGAGGACAAGGCTCACGCCATTCAGGAACTCATCGCGCAGGGCAAGCGCGTGATGATGGTGGGCGATGGGGTCAACGACGCTCCCGTGCTCAAGCGCGCCCATCTGGGAGTCGCGATGGGTGGCTTGGGCAGCGACGTGGCTCTGCAGGCCGCAGACGTGGTCTTGATGCGCGACCGGCTGACCGCACTCGCGGAAGTCGTGCGCTTGGGTCGCCGGGCCCGCGCCGTCATCGCGTTCAACCTCGCCTTTGCGGGAGGCGTCATCGCGGTGCTTACGCTTGCGTCTTTGCTGGGCAAGTTGCCGCTGCCGATCGCCGTGATCGGTCACGAAGGTTCGACCGTGATCGTCATCCTCAACGGGCTCCGGCTCCTTACGGGGCCGGGACGACCGGCAGCTACATCCAGTGCATCGCGTCGTCGCCGTGGAGCAACTGCACGAAGTTGACCTGGCCGCTGTGATAGGCCATGTGGGCCGAAGCGTGAAGCAACAGGTCTGCCAAGGTCATCTTCATGCCCCAGGGAGCGGTCACTTCCTTCAGCAGATCCTCCTCGGATGCCGACTCGATCCAGGAGGCGAGGTTGTTCACCGAATCCGAAACCGCGCCGCGCACGCCATCGGTGTCCGCGCAGGAGGCCTCGTAGGCGCCCATCCGGTCGCCGAAGAAGGACTCCATGTCCACGGTTTCGCCCTTGGCCTGAGCCAGAAGGAGGTCGTTGAACACGGCGGTTTCGATGGCCACGGAACGAGGCGAACGCGCCTTGCCGCCCGGAGAGTCGGTGGCCATCGCGCCAGGAACGTGCTGAAGGTCTTTGTCGAGAAGGTAGCCCCAGGTTCGCACCTGACCGGCCACCTGGGTCTTGAGTGACATAGTGACGATAGTATACATACGTCCACGTTGTTTGTGGACGGCTTCACGAAGATTTTTTGAGAATCGCTCGGTACGCCACGATGCCCGCACACATGGCCACGTTCATCGAGCGGCCCTTGCCGAACATCGGCACATAGACTGCCGCTGCGCATTGCCGTAGCAAGGAGCCATAGACGCCGGCGCCCTCGTTGCCGAGAACCAAGCAGACCCGCTCGGGAAACTCGTACTCCAGGTAGGGGATCGCGCCATCCGCGACTTCGACGGCGACGAGCGTCCAGCCTTCTTCGCGCAGCGCAGTCCCCGCCTCCTCGTGGCCCGCGACGTGCCGAAACGGAATCCGGCGGTGGTGGCCGAGCGACGTGACGCCGATCATCGGGTCCGGCGGGAGCGGCGTTCGACCCGTGCCCACGATCAGTTTCGCGCCGACGGCATCCGCGACCCGAAAGATCGAGCCCACGTTGTAGGCGTCTTCAAAGTCCTGCAGCAGAAACGAGATCTCGGCTTGGCTGGCCGGCCCGCCGCGGAACACCTTCCTGATGGCGGCCTTCTTGCGGACCTGTCGCCCTTCCATGCGCCTACTCCTTCTCTTGGGCCTTCAGTTTCTCGTCCCGCTCTTGGTCCACCTTCCAGACCGGCCAGAACTCGGAGCGCACGACCCTTTGGTCGCTGCCCAGCCAGATGCGGATCTGATCGTCTTTGTATCGGTCGTTCTGGGTCCACACGTACGCGAGGTCCGCGCCGCCCGTTTCAGACGCGGGTTCGTACATGCCCATACGCTCGCGCAGTTGGTCTGCGGTCAAGCCGACGAGGCCCGGCGCTTGAAGCGCAAATGCCTTGCGCGGCGTGGTGGGCACCCGGGAGACGACGGCCAGGGCGACGACCGCGGCCAGGGCCAAGACGACATGCCACCAGCGAAATCCGATGAGCGTCACGGCCAGCATGGTCATCACGCCCAGGGCCGCGTAGAGCAGAAAGAACCCGATGGGCCACTGCCCGGCCATCGCCATGTCCGCGATGTAGCCCACGTAGAACCAGACGCCGCCGGTCAGCACCGACAACACCGTGGCCACGGGAGTGAGCGAGCGCGAGGGCTTCGCTTCGCCTACTTGCGTATCAGCGATCGCACCACCTCCGCGACACCGTTGGGCGTGAACCCGAACTCCTCGAACAACCTCTCGGCCGGGGCCGATGCACCGAACCGATCCAGCGCGACGTGGGCATGAGCATAACGAGCCCACCCGAACGACGAGCCCGCCTCGACACTGACCGTGGGCACGCCACTTGGCAGGACGCCTTGGCGGTACTCGGCAGACTGCCGCTCGAACAGGAACCACCCAGGCATGCTCACCACGCGCACCGGGATTCCCTCGCTCTGCAAGAGTCCTCGGGCTTCCAATGCCAGCGAGACCTCCGAGCCCGTGGCGACGATGATCGCCTGGAACTCGGGGGCATCTGCCAGGACGTAGGCCCCGCGTTTCGCCGGGTGGTTCCTCAGGTCGCCGGTCGTGATGGGCGGGACGTTCTGCCGCGTGAGGGCAAGCGCCGTCGGCGTGTGCCCGAGTTCCAGGGCCGCTAGCCAGCATGCCGCCGTTTCGTTGCCGTCGGCGGGCCGCATCAGGTTGAAGTTGGGGATCGCCCGCAAACCGGCCAACTGCTCGATAGGCTGGTGCGTCGGGCCATCTTCGCCGAGGCCGATCGAATCGTGGGTGAACACGAACACCGAGGGGCACTCCATCAGGGCCGCCAGCCGAAGCGAAGGCCGGCAGTAGTCGCTGAAGTTCAGGAACGTGCCCC
>JACFNW010000244.1 GCA_019454665.1 Fimbriimonadaceae bacterium
TCGTCCAGGTCAGAGCTCTCTACCAAGCTGGAGATAAATTCGTGTCGTCCGTTGTGTGCTCGCAGCCCCTTGGGTATCAGTTCGTCCTTTTTCATGTCCCGCAACGTTCCGGTGTAGGCAATGGGGGCGAGCTCACCCTCCCTGCTGAAGGTCGGGAAAATCCATTCGCTGGCCGAGAACTTGTCGAACAGGTTGATGGTGATGTCCTCGAGCTGGGATGTCAGCAAGGCCATGGAAGCCAGCGTGAGAGGAACGGTCCGGGGCATCCGCTTGTACTTCGTGTCCTTGAACACGATCCGCTGCCGGTCCAGATGAAGGTCGTCCCACTGTGCCGACGCCCACTCGCCCGGACGCGCGCCGGTTTCGCGCACAAGGAGGGCGAGGCGGGCCACTGCCCGATAGCGATATTTCGGGTGGGCGAGCACCTTCATCAGTGCTCCTTGGTGTCCCGCTGGCATCCGCTTGACCGTCGGCTGGGCGCTAGGTCGTTTCACCCCTATCGTGACGTTCGCGGGGACGATGTTGCGGGATCGGCAGAAATTCAGGATGGCCGACAGGGCGGCGACCGCGTTCCGGATGGTGTCGGGAGCCTTGCCTTCTTTCGTCTGCTTGACGATGAAGGCGTCAACATCGTCCGCCGTGAGTGACTTGACGGTGCGCGACTCAAAGGCCGCGAGGACCGGCTTCACATGAGTCTCCTCCGAACGTCGGGTGTTGTCCTTCTTCTCCAGGAACGTTCGCGAGTCGAGGTACAAGGCCCAGGCCTCTGCGACCGTGATGCCCCTAGTCTTACGCGCGCCCTCAGTTTCGAGGCCACCTAAGTAGCGATGTAGGGCCGCCTCTGCGGCAGCCTTGGTGTCGAACACTTCGTCAACGGAGAGGCAGGCCCGGCGAACCTGGAGACGGAATCGACCGGAGGGAAGCTGCTTTATGCCCATGTGCAATGTGCACCGCTAGGCGGTGGCTGAGGGATTTGTGTGCAAACGTGTGCAATTACACCATCGTTACCCGACAGAACCAGCGCCAAATCAGAAGATTTTGCACATGTCAGAGGCTTGAAAATCCGCGTGTCGGTGGTTCGATTCCGCCCCAGGCCACCAGATCAAGACGCCTCGGCAGCTTCACGGCTTCCGGGGCGCTTTTGCATGGCGGCAGCACGATGAACCGCGAGAAACTAGTCAAAAACATTGGGCAGCTAGTCCTCCTTCAGCCAGCGCCCATTCGTCTCGACCGTCATGGTAGGGCTATCCGCGATATTCGGGACCCGTGGCGATTGGAAGGCGTATCGGGTCAGGTTGCACGCCTGACAAACACGCTCACCGATCATTTTGTCGATCTCGGACTGGACCAGATCTACAGCTACGGCTCTGACCCCAACGCAAAAAATATCGGGGAGCACCACACTGGCTTGCTCCAGTTGAAGGTGCAGTTGGCCATAAGTGGCCCCAAGGTTACGGTTCAGTCCACGGTGCGGCCCGGCGAGCCCATCTTGCCGCCTGCCGGCACAGCGCCCCGCGTTGTGGTGACGTTCGAGGAATTTGCCAAGGATGGTCCGACCTACTTCCGAACCCTGTGGGGCAAACGAAACGGTGACCTTTGGGCAAGTCTTGGACGCCGTGTCGAGGCGTTCGACCGGAAGGAAGGAGACCAGATTGGCTCGGTAGGCTATGTGGCACGTCTAGACAGTCTGCTTCAGACGGAGATTGCAACTGCCAGCAAGGCGATCCTGAGCTGCGCCCTTCAGGTGCACCAAGAACTCGGAATGCCGTTGGAGCAGGCCGTCGAAGATCTACTTCTTGAGCTGGCAGGGGAGTATCTGCGCGTTTTCTACAAGGGTCTCCCTGGATTTGCGGCACGACACATGGGTCGATATGGTGTGCGACGGGACCTCGGCCCTCGAGCGTTAACGCACGCTGAGGCGCTGGCGGAAGTTCACGTCTTGAATTCCATTCGTGAGTATTTTCGGGCTGAGCGCAGCATCAGCAAGGCCTGATAGGAACGGGGTCCGTGATTCGGCTGCGGCAGTTCTTGGCAACCACTGAATCATCTGGGGCAGGTCACCTCTACGTTGTGTGCATGGATGATTTGCCGCGAAACCGTGCTGCGGCCCGAGTTGAGCGCCTTGAGCAGGGTGGAGGCGGAAACTCCCACCATCTGCAAATATAGCAAGCGCAACAGGACCGACAGCCGTACGCATGCGAAGTGCAAACCTAGGTCCTTCGGCAACGCCGGGCGGAGTTCCTCATCCCAATGTGTGTAGTAGTTGCGCGTTTCAGTCCAAGACCGGGGAATACGACGATCTTGGCCCAACACGATCTCGCGCAACGGGTCTGGCACCTTCTCCGTCAGTTCATTGAGCCGCCTTCGAAGCGAAATTTGGTTGCCATACTTCAAGCGCGCCTTCAATGCCTCACGATGGTCCGCAGCCAATTCGCTGGGGATCGCGGCCGTGATTTTCTGTCTTACGGGATAGTAGTCTTCATCGGCCATGTACGTTCCTGGAAAGCGCGACCGATGAAAGCCCTCAAGAGCCTGCATAAGGGACAAGAATCGGACGTGGAGCCAGAGCTGCGTCGAGTTGAGCGTGCTCACGGCGAGCTGCAGTGGCATTCGCATTCGCTGCCACTCAGCGAACCAGCATTGAATAACCTCCGACGGATCTTCTAGATCTTTCAGCGCAAGAAAAAATTCCTCCGGCTGGGTGCGCGCGCAGTACGCCGAGCCCTCTTGCCTGATCAGCAAAAGCACTCGCTCGTCGCCGCCAGCGACCGCAAGCTGAATGCAGTCGGACAACATCGGCTCACCAGCCAACATCGTCAAGAGCTGATCAAAGACACTCTTCTGTTCGAGGAGCCAATCCAATGACTTCGGTTTGTCCGGCGTGATCTGAAGCCAACCCTGCATGTCGACGCGGACACCCTTGAAAGGGTTGCTGTTCGAGCTGAAGTCGAATTGCCACCCTAGATCTGCCTCTATCGCAGGAACGCGGATCGCTGGACCGTCGGGCGTCACGACCGCAAAGGACCAGACTCTCTCGCTTGCCGGGCCGTGTTCAACAGTGCGCTTGACCGTTTCCTTTGAGAGCCATACCTCCAGAGCAGGAACCCGAAATCTGATCTGGCGATACAAGCTTTCCGGCGAGGCGTGGGTACCTATGAGGGTCCGGTTTGATACCAGTTCCTCCGGCTGCCCCATCCCCGCGCTGCCAATAGCAAGCTGGCTTCGCACTAGTTGCACGGACAGCAATGTGACGGCTTCTCCGCTTGTCGTCGTGCCGTGGAGGACCGGGTAAGACCGCCCCTCAGTTCGCCGTTGAGTGAACCGTCGGATTGGATCTAACGAGTCATGGAGATGCAGCTCCACCTCCGCGCCGGGGGTGTAGACCAACGTTCCGGCGATCTGCTGCGGCTCGGGCGCTGGCTCGAACCAACGGCCTTGCATCTCAAACGCAGTTCTGAAGTCGCGGGTTGCCATGGTCGTTCCGTCGCCCCGGTGAGCCATGCCCCAGTCTATCGCGGTCAGGACTTGCGGACTTTCTCCCAAAGTTCGTAGATGGTCAATCCCAATGCATTGGCGATGACCTCCATCGCATTCAGCGTCGGATTCGCCTGCCCGCGTTCCAGGCGACTCAGATACGTCTGATAGAAGCCGCAGCGCTCACCAAATTCGACTTGGCTCAAACCTGATTCGAGCCGGAGCTGCCGGACACATCGTCCGAAGCGCTGAGCGAGCGTCTCCTTCTTCACGTCGGAGACTGTCTCTTGTATGCTCTAAATCACATAAACACTAATTCATATACGCGCGGCCCAGCTTTCGGTCGCATTCACGAGGAGTATTTCGAATGACTAAAGCCAAGAAATGGCTGCTCGCCTTTTGGGTCCTGGTGGGCCTTCCCGGTGCTTGGATGGCTGCGGTACAGGCCATGCTCGCGCACCGCTTGGCCTCGGATCCAATCTTACGTGTCGCAATCATCCCCGGAGCAATCTCCATCTACGACGAGTACGTCTTGAAGAGAACCCTGTGGGGACTGCTCAGTGCCTGCCTGCTACTTGCGCCGCTTCTCTACATCATCGCGCAACGGCTCACCCCGGCCGCCAAAGGAGCCCTCACGCAACTCCAACAGATGACGGCGAGCAAACCCGCAAGTGCAGGGGCGCCGAGGGAGCGCTTTGTGGTCTCCCGCCCCATTCTGGCCGGCGCGGGAACCACAGGCGTCGTCGCCGTTGTGGCGTTTCTTCTGTGGACGTCTTCCGGACCATCGTCCGACGAGGTCGCGGCCGCGTCGGCGGCTTGTGAGGGGTTCTACAAGGAGGAGCGCTTGCCGAACTATGACTATGTGAAGGCTAACGGGGCCTGGACAAAGTCGGA
>JACFNW010000245.1 GCA_019454665.1 Fimbriimonadaceae bacterium
CTTCGGCGGCGACGTTGCCGGGGTTCGAAAGCGCTTGAGCCATCTCGAGTCGCTGGGCGTGGGTGCGGTGTACTTCAATCCGATCTTCAAGGGCCCCTCGAACCACCGGTACGAGACGACGAACTACTTCGAAGTCGACCCGCAGTTTGGGACGAATGCGGAGTTCGCGTCGTTGACCCAGGAGATGGAGCGGCGCGGCATTCGCACGGTGCTCGACGGCGTGTTCAACCACACGTCGGTGGATTTCTTCGCGTTCAAGGACCTGCGCGAGCGGGGCGAGGCGTCGGCGTTCAAAGATTGGTACTACGTCCAGGGGTTTCCGATCCGGGTGGGCGAGAACCCGAACTACACGGCTTGGTGGGGCTATCCCTCGATGCCCAAGGTCAACCTCGACAACCCCAACGCGCGCAGTTTCATGCTGGAGGTTCCCGGGTTCTGGCACCGGGAGGCCCGCATCCACGGGTGGCGGCTCGACGTGGCCAACGAGGTTCCGATGGAGTTCTGGCGCGACTTTCGCAAGGTGGTCAAGGGCCTGGACCCCAACCTGTGGATTGTCGGCGAGGTGTGGACGGATGGCTCGGCGTGGTTGCGCGGCGACCAGTGGGATTCGGTGATGAACTACCGGTTCCGCGACGCCGTCCTGCGATTCTTGGCCCAAGGGAGCGATTCGCCCAGCCAGTTCATGGGCCGCTTGATGCGCGTGTACCACGACTACGCGCCTCAGGCCTCGCGCAACATGATGAACCTGCTGTCGAGCCACGACACGCCGAGGTTCCTCACGCTGGCCAACGACGACGAGCGAGCAGCGATGCTGGCCGCCACCGTTCAATTCACGTGGGTGGGCTCGCCCAGCGTGTACTACGGCGAAGAACTCGGCATGAAGGGCGGCGCGGACCCGGCCAATCGAACGGGCATGGAGTGGAACCGCGCGACCGACGACAACGTCTTCCTGAAGCACTACCGGACGCTGGGCCGCTTGCGCAACTCGACCCCTGTGTTGCACAGCGGCGAGCCTGTGCCCTTGGCCTCGGACGACGCCGCGGGAACGCTGTCCTACGCACGCGTCAAGGGGAGCGATGTGGCGCTGGTTGCGGTCAACCGTTCGAAGGAGACCAAGACGGTCACCGTGCCGCTGAGCGCGGTGCCCGCCGCCCAAAACCAACGATTTGAATCCCGCTTAGGGGTGGCGCAACCGACCCGCGTCGGCTCGTCGCTCCGCCTCTCGTTGCCACCCCAGTCGGCCGAAGTGCTGACTCCGACCCGTTCCGCCGTATCGCGGCGCACGAATTCTGTCCGCACGCGCGGACTGCCTTCACACCAGGTGACTCATCCATGAATAGTCGAAGAAGACTGGGCTTTACGCTCATCGAACTCCTTGTCGTTATCGCCATCATCGCGATTCTCGCGGCGATGCTCTTCCCCGTCTACGCTCAGGCGAAGACCGCGGCCAAGAAGACCACGGACCTTTCGAACCTGAAGCAGAACATGATCGCCACGTTGCTTTACGCCAACGACAACGACGATTACATCCCCCACACCAACTGGCAAGAGGACTACGTGTTCGCCGCGCGCATGCTGGTGTACACCAAGTCGAAGGACATCTTCCGCAACCCTGCGGCGGCGTCCCGACGCGGTTCGGTCCAGCGCCAAAAGGCCGAGAACGGCTTTGGCAACTACATCCTCGACCCGGCTGACGGCTGCGTCGGTCTCGGCGTGTCGGCTCGCGGCGCGGCGAACTACTTCGACGACATCTACCCGGCGATGGACTACCGCCTGAACCCGAACGTGTTCGGCTATCAGGGCGGCATGTGCACCGGCCTGTACGGGTACTTCGCTCCGGCGCCGAACGTCGTGAGCGGCGGCCCTGGCGGCGAAGGCGTCGAGGGCAACGGCCCCGGCTCGCTCCAGTTCCTCAGCCCGGCAAAGGTCGTCCTCTGGATCGACTTCCCGCCCGTCGGCGTGATCTGGCCCGGCCGCGACATTCCCGGCTTCTGGGGCCTGAAGACCGGATATTGGAACGGCGGCAACAACGTCGCTCATATCGACGGCCACGCGTCGTTCTACAAGACGACCAAGCTCCTGCCCAACGTGGACGGCGAGGGCAACCTCATCTACACCGACACCTGGTGCGGCGGCGAAGGCGGCTCGTGCCCTTGGGGCGGGCCTGGCGGCTCGTCCTGGTCCGGCGGCGCCCCGCACCCCGAGCAGAACGGCAAGGCCTACAACTGGTGGGGCACCAACTTCGCCGATCCCTCGAACCAGTAAGTCTCGTCGTCAACGACCCCGTTCGGGCGGCCGCAAGGCCGCCCGAACAACCCCTGTGAAAGACACGCCATGCGAAACCTCTGGATGCTTCCTCTCGCCGTAGCCGTCGTCGCGATGGGCGGTTGTACCGATCCCGGCAGCGCTCCTCCCGGCATGTCGGCAGACGACGCCAAGTCGGCCATCGACAAGATGCCGCCCGAGCAAAAGATCCGGGCCATCGCCGGCAGCCCGATGCCGCAGGCCGAAAAAGAACAGCGCTACGCCGAAATCGAGAAAGAGACCGGCGTCAAAGCCGCCGACGTTCTTGCGGGCAAGCCGACGGGAATCGGCGCGGGAGGCTAGCCCCGATGCTGGCGCTGGCTGTGGCGGCCACCCTCGCCGCGCCCGACTTCGCGTCTCGCGAAGCCGACTGGCGCAACGGCGCCGTCGTTTACCACGCCTTCGTCGATCGCTTCGCGCCCTCCGCCAACCTCGACGCGAAGCGGCATCTGTATGCTTCGCCTCGCAAACTCAAGGCTTGGAGCGACCTGCCCGTGGGCGGAAGCCAACTGCCCGAGCACGGCGTCTGGAGCCACGAACTCGATTTCTGGGGTGGCGACTTGCCCAGCCTGCGCGCCAAGCTCGACCACATCGCGGGCCTCGGCGCGGACGTCCTCTACCTGAACCCCATCCACGAGGCGTTTACAAACCACAAGTACGACGCCACGGACTGGAAACGCGTCGCTCCCGAGTACGGCACTCAGGCCGACCTCGAAGCCCTGATCGCCGACCTCCACAGGGACAAACGCAAGCTGGTGCTCGATGGCGTGTTCAACCACGCGGGACGGGCCAACAAGCTGTTTCAGGAAGGGCTCGCCAACCCGAATTCGCCGTACAGGTCCTGGTTCGAAATCGGCTCGCAGCATCCGCTGGGCTACCGCGCCTGGGCGGGCGTGCCGAACCTGCCCGAGGTCGCCTTGGAGAACCCCGCCGCGCGGGATTACCTGTGGCGCAAGCCCGATTCGGTCGTCGCACACTTCCTCAAGATGGGGGTGGACGGCTGGCGACTCGACGTGGCGCACGAGATCGGCTTCGAGCACCTCGCCGAGCTGACGCGTTCCGCGCACGAGCACAAGGCCGGGAGTCTGGTGATCGGCGAGGCGTGGGTGTACCCGTCGCGCTGGACCCAGTCCATGGACGCCCTGATGAACATCTTCTTGGGGCACCTGGTGGTCGGCTTCGCCAAGGAGGAGGTCTCTGGCCGGAAGATGGCCGCCGCGCTCGATGGGATGATCGCCGATTGCGGCATCGAGCCTGTGCTCAAGTCGTGGATCGTGCTGGCCAACCACGACATGCCGCGCTTGGCGACGCGTTTGCCGGATCCGAGGCTGCGCAAAATGGCCGTCGCGTTGCAGTTCGCCTTACCGGGTTCGCCGATGGTCTACTACGGCGACGAAGTCGGCATGGTGGGCGGCGACGACCCGGCCCAGCGTGCGCCGATGCGATGGGACTTGGTGACCGACACGAACGAGGACCTGGCCTGGCACCGCAAGGTGGCCGGCATCCGCGCGAAGTCGCGGGCGTTGAAGATCGGGGATTGCCAGACCTTGGCGAGCGATGCGTTGTTCGCCTTCGTCCGGACGACCGAGGACGCGCTCGACACGACGATCGTGGTGGCCAACCCGACGTCGAAGCCGGTGACCGAGACGCTGGTGGTTCCGGTGCCCACGCTGCTCGGCTACACGCAGTTGCGCGACGAACTGGGCGGCGGCACGATCCGCGTTGCCGTGGGTTCGATCCGCCCGACCGTGCCGCCGCACTCGGTGCAGGTGTATCGCATCGTCGAGGAGCCTGGTCGGCACGACCAGTACAAGCGGCTGCGGGACGGGTAGGCGTCTCTTCTCAGACCAACCACAGTCTGGAAGGTCACGCTCCGTCGTGACCTCTGGCGCGGGGTGCCACGGTCTGGGCGGGTCCTGACCTTACGAAAGTCCATCACCTCCCGTCCCGCCAGACCGTGATCCCATCGCCAAAACAGGCCAGGGGT
>JACFNW010000246.1:0-2533 GCA_019454665.1 Fimbriimonadaceae bacterium
TTCGACACGTTCCGCGACCTTGGCGAACGGTCTTACCGGTCGTTCGAGGACGAATCGCGGGCGCTAGGCGACGAACTCCAACAACGCCTTGGGCAGATCATGGAAGAGGTCGGCCGCCATGTCGAAACCACTCTGAAGAGGGAAGTGGAAGACCGCTTCGACGAGTTGATCGAAGATGCGATGGAGGCGCTGATCAAGGAAGTTGCCGAGTGTCTGGTTCAAATGGGCATCGGTGCCCAAATCAGCGCCGCCATCGCCCCGGCCATTCCGTTGATCGTGGCTGCGCAAAAGGCCGCTATGGTCCTCCGTATGGGAGTCAAGGCCGTTGACGCCATTTTCTAGGTAGGAAGATATGCTCAGCGATGCACTAGGCAGTTCAGAATCCGTCGAGAACCTCCTGCGGCTTGCCGCCGAAGTCCCTCCGCGCCTCGAAGAGATCGCGACCGAAGCCAAAGCGGTCGAGGCTCAAGCACGCGACATGGGTCAAGCGATGCAGGCCCTGGCCGACCAAGCCCGCGACGAAGTGGCCCAGGCCGAAAGCGCGCTGGCCGAACTTGCCGACTTCCTCTCCGACCGGAGCGACGCGCTATCGGATGGGCTCGAGTCGGGCGAGCAATCGGTGCAGGATGCGCTCAATGTGGCCAACGCCTCTCAACGCTCGGTGGAAGACTCGGAGAACCGGCAAGAGGAGGCGGCTGCCGGTCTTCAAGAGATGTTCAACGAGGTCCAATCGCGCATGCAACAGATTCGCGGCGATCTCGATGCGTCCATGGATCAACTGCGCGGGCAAGTGCAAGCGACCACCGATCTGCTCGAGAACACGATTTCAGAGGCACGGGCGAACACCGAGCAGTTGCGACAAGAAGTCGAAACCCTCCAAGAGGCCGTGGCGACTGAAGTGGAGCATATGGCCGAGGTGTACTCCCAGGTCAGCGATGCCGTGGTGCAAACGGTTCAAGACGCGTGCGAAAACCTCGACCAAGAGGGCGAAACGCTTCGAGCCTTCCTGGAAACCCTGGCCGGTGATGTCGTCAAGGGCGGCGTGACCGGTTTGATGGATCGCGCCCAGAGCGCGATCGAGTCCGAACTGAAGGAGGCGGTGACCCAGATCATCCGCGAGTTGATGGACCAGATCGAACAAATGATCCGGCACATCACGGGACTCTCCAGCGACACCGAGCAGAGTCGCGGACCTTTGGAAGACCTCATCCACGAGCTCATGGAGATGTGGGAGGCTCTCGAGCGCTTGATCTAGCCCGAGGGACCAAACGATGTTCGAAGAATCCGTCGAAAATGCGTTAGGCGTCATGCTGGCCACATCGGGCCGGGCGGATGCGGCCAAAGCCCATGTTGACCGAGTGGAAGAGCAACTCCAATCGGCACGTACCCAAGCCGAGCAGAAGCTTGGCGAAGTCGAGGCCGCGCTGGCCGCGTTGCGAGAGCAGGCCGAGTCGGCGAAGCAACGTGCGGGCGATGCGTTCCAAGAAGCCCTTGCCCGGGTCGAAGCGTTCGCCGATCTCGTGCGCCAGGAGGCCGCCGAACTGGAGAGCCGGATTGAGGCCATGGCTCAGGAAGCGGCCGACGTGGCAGCGGACGCACAACGTTTTGGCGAAGAGTCCATTGACCTGATCAACGAATTCGCCGACACCGTCGAGGAACTCAAGAACGCCTGCGCCGAGCTGATGGAGGCCCTTGAAGGAGAGGCCGAAGACACCGTCCAGTTCTTCAATGGCGACTTTCAAGCCATGCTTGACGAGTCCCAGCAAAAGCTCTCGGATCGTTCCGAAGCTTTGCAGCGATACATCGCAGACGAGGTCGTGCCGGGACTCGAAGACAGGTCCCAACAGTTGGCCGACCAACTTCAGCAGACGGCCGATCGGCTTCGCGAGGTCCTCCAATCCGGTCAGGAAGAAGTGGGCAGCGGCGTCGAGGCGTCGCTCGAGCAGGTGCGCGATTCGTTTGAGAACGATGGGGTGGCCGCGCTCGGCGAGCGCTCCGATCAACTGGCGAGCGATTCCCAACGCTCGGGAAGCACCCTGGTTTCGATCGGCGAGACGGCGGGGCAGGCCAAGGATACGTTGCTCGACGCCGTCGAGACGACGAACGTCGGCATCGAAGCCGCTGTCGGCGCGTTGCGCGAGATTCGGCTGTTGCTGGAAGAGGTCGCTGGCCTAGGCAGCGACTGAGTGTGGCGGGGTCTAAAGGGCTGATTCGTCCAGAATCAGGCCCATCAGACGCCCCTGCGTGGAAGGGAAGTAGGCCAGCGCGAGTCTTCGCCTGCCCTTCAACCGCAGCTTGCGTCCAAACTCGAACGGGTCAACATTGACGCTGCGCGTTTTTACGGCCGGAGTAGCGGAGTTGAGCTCGGTCAGAGCTCGGCCCGCCTGGCGTGGATCGGTGGGAGCAAACCCCACGATTCGGTAAGCTTTCAGCCAGCTAGATTCAACGTTGCTACGCCCGGTCAGATAGCCGTTGGAGCGGCCCAGGGGGAACAAGTCGTACCGCTCGGCCAACGCAGGCAGGGCATGGGCCC
>JACFNW010000246.1:2543-4284 GCA_019454665.1 Fimbriimonadaceae bacterium
CCGGATCACCGCGGGGTCCGCTTCAAAGAACCACGTCTCGGGTTCGTCGGTCAGGGTCATTCGCCGTGGAGTGGGCGAGCCCGCAAGTCGCTCGCCGCTTTCAATTTGGACGGCTTCGTAAGCGGGCTCGCCCGAGTCGGCGCCCAGCAAAACGAGGGCCTCCTTGCACTCGCTTTCGTGGCTCAAGAACTCGACCCGCCCACCCAGGGCCATCAGGTCCTCGTCTTTGAGCAGCGGCGAGAGCTTGATCGCCCCCAGCCTGAGGCTCTTCATGCGCTCGGCCAGTCGTGCGGGGTCGGGCTGGAACTCGTCCATCCTCAGCGTTCGCCTCCCTTCGACCCGGCGTGCCGGATCGGCGAAGGCGTAGTCGAAGGCCCACTCGTCCCCAAGGCAGTCGGCCTCTCGAACCTCGCCCTGCACACTGTGTGCGGCCAAGTTGTGCCGGGCGAGCGCGGCCCGCGCACCGTCCGGCTCGTAGCCCAAGACCGGTCCGCGCCCCGCCAGAGCGATGGCATCGCCGCCGATCCCCGTGGTCAGGTCGCCGATAAGGGCACCGATCGGGAACAAAGTGGCGTGATAAGCAGCGACCTGCTCGTGCGTGGCCTGCTCGAGTGCCTCGGCGCTGAACAGCATCTGCTCGGCCCGCGCGAACTTCCTCTTGGCCCGCTCGCGCAGCCGCCACTGGGTGAACGCCCACGCCGCCGCCTCGGGGCTGGTTTGGGCGGCGACGTCTGCGATCGCGTTGGCGTCCGCCTCGCGACTCTGGGCGAGTGCGAGGGCTTGAGTGCGTAAAGAGTCGAGCATGACTTACTGGTGTGCGAGGCGTTCCAACCGTTCCTTGAAGATCCTGAACTTACCAGGTTCGCCCTCTCGCGTGCACCACGACTCGATTGCCTGTAGATCAATGGGTTGAGCCAACGCGACACCCAATGCTTGCTGAAGGCTGCTATGATCGTTGTTGAAGAGATACCAAGCAAGGCGGTCGCGGACACAATCGGTCGGACTGATGATATGCAACAACAGATCTCGGTTCCGAATCGTATGCCACGTCCGGACCAGCTCTTCGCCTATGGCCAATGGTCCAGTCGGAAACTCCACGGTGAAGTCGGAATCCGGATGAACGTAGGTGCCACCTTCGCGAACAAACCCAAGATCAAGTATTGGCGATGCGGAAGCGTAGCCAATGCCAAATCTGAACTGAATTATGAAGTCGAGATCCCTTGATTGATGGGCCAATGGAGCGTAAATGGTCGCCGCCCCACCGCCACTGAGTACGGCGGTCGTTCCATCTTGATCGAAAGCCGTGCATACGAGAAAAGCCAGTTCCTCAAACGATGTGGTTCGATTGATCACAAGGACTTACCCGCCCTCCGCGGTCGTCGCCTCTCGGCCGCAAGGCGATCAAGGAGCTGGGTGTCTAGGCTCACGAGGCGATCAAGGAGAGCCTCCAACTCGGGCTTAGCGGGATACCGAGGGCTGAGTCACACCCGGCGCGCGCCTCCTACAAGAGCGCCGACGAGGACGCCGGCACGTTCCAGGCTGTCGAGCGATGCCTGAACCCGGCTCAGGCTGCGACCGATGATCCGCGCCAATTCTGCCGCATGGGTTTCACCCAGGGCGTGGACGGCGACCAGAGTGGCGGTTCGAGTCTGTGTGCCAAAGAGACCGACGGTGACCAACGATGCCATGACCCTATCCTACCCGGATTACGGGGGATCCCACCCGCAATCCGGGTAGGCGC
>JACFNW010000247.1 GCA_019454665.1 Fimbriimonadaceae bacterium
TCGTAGCGCTCCAGGTTGTCGCGGTTGAGCGTCTCGGCTTCGTTCAGCACCCGCGCGTAGGTGTCGCCGTTGCGGATGATGGGCACCTGGCCCTTGCCGCTCGGCTCGCACCCGGCCAGGATGCAGAGCGCCGCCAACAACGCAAACCATCGTTTCACGCTGTAGATGTTACTGTCCCTAGCGGCAAGGCGTCACGGACGAACGTCGTCGTAGGTGTCGAACGGGTCGTCGAATTCGAAGAACGTCTGTTTGTCCACCGCTGCGGCGTTCCAATCGAACGCGTAGTACCGGCGAGACTTGCGGTCCAGCGCATGCTTGACGCAAGCCGCCCGCGCCTTCGCCCGCGTGTTCTGCGGCGGCGTGGTCATCGCGTCCAGTATGTCCAGGTCTGAAGCCACCCGCCGCGCCTGACCCATCCCCTGTATGGCGTGAAACAGGCTTTGATCGGGGTTGATGTTGTGGTACTCCAAGTCCACCGAGTGCAGGGCGTCCGACGACCAGTCGAGGCCTTCCTCGGCCATGTACTGCTCGACGATCTGACGCTTGGCGACCCAGTCCACACGGTCGGCGAGCGTCATCGGGTCGGTGGCCAGCCCATCGAGCACGGACTCCCAGGCGTCGAGTGTCCAATCGGTGTCGTCGTTGGTCCCTCGGTACGCTTGGGCCAGCGCCAAGTACTCGCGTTGGAGGTCCACCGCGCCGATCGTCCCGCCATCGGCCCGCTCGACGAGCCAGCGGAAGTCTTGGTCTCGGCTGACCTGCCGTAAGGCGATCAGCGGCTCGGCCAGCTGCAGCGATTCCGGGACGCGATGCTCTTCCAGCAAGCGCAACACCAGGTGCGTCGTTCCGACTTTGAGCGCATAGGCGTGCTCGTTCTGGTTCGATTCGCCGAAGAGCAGATGCAGCCGCTGCATGCCGTCGTGACTGTAGAAGTGCTCCCACTTGGGGTTGATGAGCGCACGATTGAAGCGGACGCGGCCCGCGATGGTCTTGATGATGTGGTCGGCGCGCTGGCTGAGTTGGAACGGCACGTCGTGATCGGGCACCACTCCGTACACGTTCGACACCCAGATGTAGTCGATCGGGTTGTTGACGACCTCCTCGTAGCTCGGCTGGGCATAGTTGGTGGTCAGCAGGTGGCCTCCGACCCGCCCTACGCCCGCGAAGATCTGCCGAGTGACCAAGAACGGGTAGAGTAGCGGCGGCGCGAAACTGAGGAACTCGTCGTTGGCTCGCACCAGGTAGTTCTCGTGGCATCCGAACGTGTGGCCGCCGAAGTGGTCCACGGAGTTGTTGTAGAACGCGACGGCGTCTTCCAACCCCAGTTCTTTCAGCGCCTGAACGATGAGACGCTGCCCAGCCCGGTCGTTGGCGACCAGGTTTCGAAGGTCGCGGCACTCGGCGGTGGCGTACTCCAAGTGCGTGCCGACGGCGTCGATGTACATGCGCCCGCCGTTGACCAAAAACCCTCCGTTGGCCGCCGGCTCGAACACTTCGTCCCGCGCGTGCAAATCAATCGCCCCGATGTGAAGGTCGAAAAACAGGCTGTCCTTGACCAACTCGACGGCGCCTTCGGGGGTGCCGAAGGTCTCGTCCGAAACGAGGCAACCGAACTCTGTTTCGACACCGAAGATCCGGTCGCCGGGAGCGTGGGGCATGAGCCTATTCTACGTCGCCGCGCCGCGAACGTGGCCAAGTGCTACCATCATCCATGCCCTTCCAGCCGTTCGAGATCCACGAGGACATCGCCAAGGCATGGACCCCGCCCGGCGCGTTTTACACCGACGAGACCGCTTACGAAGCCGCCAAAGAGCGTGTGTTCGTGCCCAGTTGGCAGTTTCTGGGCGATCTGGACGCCGCCAAAGTGCCGGGACAGGCGACGCCCTTCACGATCCTCGAAGGGTGCCTCGACGAGCCTGTGGTGCTGACCCGGGACGCGAACGACCAGATCCACTTGGTTTCCAACGTCTGCACCCACCGTGGGATGCTCGTGGTCGAAGGGGCGTGCAACGAGCGGTTTCTCCGGTGCCGCTACCACGGGCGGCGATTCGGCATGGACGGGCGCTTCCAGCATATGCCCGAGTTCGAAGGCGTCGAGGGGTTCCCGTGCGAGAAGGACCACCTGGCGCCCATTCCCCGGTTCGAGTGGTCGAAACTGCTGTTTGCTTCGATCCGCCCCAGCCATTCGGCGGAGGATGTGTTGCGTCCCATGCTCGACCGAGTCGGCTGGATGCCCCTCGACCTCGCCGTCCACGAGCCGACCCAATCGCGCGACTACATAGTCAACGCGAACTGGGCGCTCTACGTCGAGAACTACCTGGAGGGCTTCCACATCCCGTTCGTCCATGCGAGCCTGAACTCGGTGATTGACTACGGACGGTATGCCGTCGAGTTGCACGATCACTGCAGCGTCCAGATCGCGTACACCGATTCGGGCGGCGACGTGTTCGATCTGCCCGAGTCATCGCCCGACTTCGGCCAGTCCCTCGCTGCCTATTACTTTTGGGTGTTCCCGAACCTGATGTTCAACTTCTACCCGTGGGGCCTCTCGGTGAACGTCGTGCGGCCGCTCGGGCCGTCGCGGACGAAGGTCTCGTTCATCCGCTACGTATGGGACGAATCTCGGTTGGGCACGGGTGCGGGCGGCGACGTGGATCGCGTGGAACGCGAGGACGAAGCCATCGTGGAGGCCGTCCAGAAGGGATTGCGTTCGCGCATCTACGAGCGGGGGCGCTACTCGGTCGCGCGTGAAACGGGAACCCACCACTTCCACCGGCTGTTGACCCAAGCGTTGTTCGGTGGCTGAACTCTCCATCCTGATCGTCAACTGGAACACGCGCGACCTGTTGCGCGCGTGCCTGACTTCCCTACGCGAATACCCGTATGCTGACGATGCCGTCATCGTCGTGGACAACGCCTCCAGCGACGGCAGCGCCGCCATGGTCCGGAGCGAGTTCCCCGACGTCCGGCTGATCGAGCCAGGGACGAACACGGGCTACGCCAAAGGCAACAACCTGGCCTTCGCCGCAGCCGATTCGCCGTACCTGCTCACGCTCAATCCCGACACGCAGGTGTTCGAGGGAACGCTGGCGCGCGCGGTCGCATCGCTGAAGGGACGCCCGTCGCACGGGTATCTGGGCGCAAAGCTCGTCTCGCCGGATGGCTCGACGCAGGCCAGCGTGCGTGGATTCCCCACGCTCCTCGGCTTGCTCGGCGATTGGACCGGCCTCGGCGCGCGCGTGGCTGGGCCGCTCGACTCGTACCGATTGACCCGTTTCGACTACGACGCGCCCCAAGCTGCGCCCCAGCCCATGGGCACGTTCCTGCTCTTCCGGCGCGAGGCACTGGAAGCCGTAGGCTCCGCCAATGCGCCGTTCGACGAGGCGTTCCCCATTTTCTTTAACGAGGTGGACTTGCTGAAGCGGCTGGACGAGGCGGGATGGCCCGGCTGGTACGACCCGGACGTCCGCGTGATGCATCATCACGGGGCCAGCACGCGCCAGGTCCGGAAGGCCATGATCTGGGAGTCCCACCGCAGTTTGGTGCGCTACTTGACCAAACATGCGCCTCATCCCCTTGCGAACGCGGGTTATCGGGGGCTCGCTCTGCTAATCTATCTGGCGGCCCTGATCCGGGCCCGAGGCGTTCATGCCGGCTTTCGACCTTAGCGTCACGATCTGCTCCTGGAACACGCGCGACCATCTGCGCGCGTGTCTTGCTGCGTTGGAGGTCGAGCGCGGGACGGCGAGCTTCGAGGTCATCGTCGTCGAGAACAACTCGGAGGACGACTCTGGGGACATGGTGGAGCGCGACTTCCCCTGGGTCCGGCTCCTGCGGCAGACGCGCAACCTCGGCTTCACGGGCGGGCACAATCTGGCCATGCGCGAGCGCCAGGGCAGGCATGTGTTCTTGCTCAACAGCGACGCCTACGTCCACCCGGGCTGCCTGAAGACCCTGCTCGAATGCGCCGCCGCCCACCCCGAGTACGGCGTGATCGGGCCGAAACTCCTGAACCCCGATGGGTCGCTCCAGTACAGTTGCCGCCGCTTCCCGAACCCCGTGGCCGCACTGTTCCGCAACACCCTCCTCGGGCGATGGTTTCCGAACAACCGGTACCTCCGCGAGTACCTGATGACCGACTTCGACCACTCGAAGGAGGCCACCGTGGACTGGGTGAGCGGCGCCGCTATGCTGGCCACGGACGAGATGATCGCCAAGGTCGGCCTGATGGACCCCGAGTTCTTCATGTTCT
>JACFNW010000248.1 GCA_019454665.1 Fimbriimonadaceae bacterium
CCGCACAGTTGTTCATGAACACGGGGTTCCAACTGCCCGGACGCCCCAGCATGGGAAGCTGGCTGACCTACGGCCTGGGCTCGGAGTGCCACGATCTTCCGGGGTTCGTCGTCCTGGTTTCGGGCCAGAACAACCCCGACGGAGGCAAGTCGCTGTGGTCGAGCGGCTTTCTGCCCACGGTCTATCAGGGCGTCGAGTTTCGTTCCCGAGGCGATGCCGTCCTGTTCGTGGGCAACCCCGCTGGCGTGGACGCCGAGGCGCGGCTGGACACCATCCGCACCATCCAGGACCTCAACCGCGCCAAACTCCAAGCCGCCGGCGACCCCGAAATAGACACGCGCATCTCCTCGTACGAGATGGCGTACCGCATGCAGACCAGCGTGCCAGACCTGATGGACATCGCCAAAGAGTCGGCCGAGACACACGAACTCTACGGCACGTCGCCGGGCAAACCCTCGTTCGCCAACAACTGCCTGCTCGCCCGCCGACTGGTCGAACGTGGCGTTCGATTCGTACAACTTTATCACCGGGGTTGGGACAGTCACGGCACGGGCGAGGGCGACGACATCATGAAGTCGCTGCCCCAACGCTGCCGGGAGGTGGACCAAGCCGCGACGGCGTTGGTGCTCGACCTGAAGCAGCGCGGCCTGCTCGATGAGACTGTGGTCGTCTGGGGGGGCGAATTCGGGCGAACGCCCATGAACGAGGCGCGGAACGGCTCGACGTTCCTGGGTCGCGACCATCACCCGCACGCGTTCTGCATCTGGATGGCGGGCGGCGGCATCAAACCGGGACTCTCCTATGGCGAGACCGACGACCTCGGCTACCGCGTCACCGAGAACCCGGTGCATGTGCACGACTTGAACGCCACGATCTTGCACCAAATGGGCATTGACCACACGCGGCTGACCTACCGGAACCAAGGCCGCGACTTCCGCCTGACGGACGTGCACGGCCATATCGTCGAAGGAATCCTCGCCTGAGCCCGTGGAGCGCCTCTACGCCGACCACGCCGCAACGACGCCCCTGTGCGACGAGGCGCGGCGGGCGATGGAACCCTGGCTGATCGGTGGTTTAGGGAACCCGAGCAGCCTTCACGCCGAAGGTCGCGCGGCCAAAGGCGCCCTCGACGAAGCCCGCGCCGTGTTGGCCGATGCCCTGCGGTGCGAGTTCGGCGAAGTCGTGTTCACCTCCGGCGGCACCGAGTCGGCCAACCTGGCGGTCGTCGGCGCGGCGCTGGCGAACCCCGACCCCCGACGCACCCGCATCCTGTTCTCCGCCGCCGAACACCACGCCGTCTTGCACACCGCGCCGATCTTGGAACGACTGGGCTATCGCGTCGAGTGGGTGCAAACCGATCGTTGGTCGCGTCCCGACCTCAATCACCTGAGCGACCTTCTGGGCGACGACGTGCTGGTGGTCTCAGCAATGCACGCCAACAACGAAACCGGGGCGCTGACCCCCGACCTGTCGCGTCTGGCTTCTTTGGTGGCGGGTGCGGGCGCCCTTTGGCACTGCGACGCGGTGCAGACGTTCGGCCACCTCCCTCTCGACGAAGCCATCCATGCGGATTTGATCAGTGTTTCGGCCCATAAGTTGTATGGACCCAAGGGCGCTGGTGCGTTGCGGATCAAAGCAGGAACCCGGGTGGCCCCCCTGATCCGGGGCGGCGGGCAGGAGCGCGAAATGCGCGGCGGCACCGAGAATGTTGCAGGCATCGTCGGGTTCGCCGCCGCTCTGGGCGCGCCGCGGGGCGGCGAACGCGGGATCGCCGACGCCTTTCGCCGCGAGGCAGCGCGCGCGGTGCCCGATCTGGTTTGGACGCTGCCCGACGACGTCGAGCGATTGCCGGGCCACGCCCACTTCCGAATCCCAGGGGTCTCGGCCGAATCGTTGCTCATCGTACTGGATCGCCTGGGCGTTTCGGCCAGCGCAGGCGCGGCGTGCTCCTCCGGCGCGATCGAGCCGAGCCACGTGCTGCTCGCGTGCGGCTGGTCGGAAGAGCAGGCGGGCGAGGGGGTGCGGTTCTCGTTCGGATCCTCGAACTCCGAACGCGATGCCTCGGAAGCGGCTTCCAGGCTCGCCGAGGCCGTGGCCACGATCCGGCGGGCCCGCCGATCTCGCTCCTCCGCCTTCCCGTCCGACTAGTCGGTGTCTTCGCGAGGCACGTATTCGAACGAGCCGAACAGGATGCAGGCGAACGTCAGACAGACGGCGATCAGGCCGAACATCGAGGCCCAGGCCACGTTCTCCGGGATCACGTTCGTCCCCATCTGGCCCGCCAACGCGCCCAACGGTCCTGCGCTGTTGTCCAGTTGCGGGTGCTGGGCGAGGGCCATCAGATGGCCGAAGATGGTCACGTACTGCGTGTCGCCCGGCAGGTTCGGGGCGATGCTCTCCCACCCGAACGCGAACAACAGACACACGGGCATCGAGCGGTTGATCAGCAACGTGACCACCAAGAACACGGCTCCGTACGCGAACGCGCCGATCGCCAAGGCCCGAAGGTCGCGGAAGAAGATCTCGTTGGAGAACGCCTGCGAGCCATACACCGCACAGGTGACCACGACCGCAGCCACCAGCGCCAACGCCAACGCCACCACGGCCGAAGCGAAGAAGCGGGCCAACAGCATCGCCGGGCGCGGGATCGGGCGCGTCAACATGTAAACGATGGTCTTCTGCTCGACTTCCTGGGCCACGACGGCCGCCGTCAGAATGGCCGAACTCAAGGCCAGCACCTTGAACACCATGCCGCCCGAGACCTGGATGTAGGCGTCCAGCGACGTGACTTGCCGCGCCATCGTGGTGAGGTTGGCCGCCAACAGCCCGATGCCCGCGATGATGGCCAGCCAGACGATCAGACGCCTCGGACGGGCCAATTCCTGCAGCGTGTGTTGAAAGACGAAGACAGCGCTCATTTGCCCACCAGATACCGGAACACGGATTCAAGGTTGTTGTCGGGGCTGGAGAACGCCTGCACGGGGATGCGGTGCTCCAACGCCAGCGACGGCAACTCGTCGTAAAAGCGGTCCGGCTCTTTCGATTCGATCTCGATCGAGCGGTCGCCGGGTTCGACCTTGACGCTCATGACATAGGGTCGTTCGACCAGCAGACCAGCAAGGCGGCGCGGCTCGGAGGTCTCGATGCGGATGCGGTGCGGATGCTTGTCGATCAGGCCCCGGATGACGCGCACATCGCCCGTGGCCATCAGGCGTCCCCGGTGCAGCAACAGGATGTTGCGCGTGATCTGCTCGACCTCGTACAGGATGTGGCTGGAGATCACGACGCACTTGCCCCGCTTGGCCAAGCCGTCCACCACACCCATGTACTCGCGCCGCCCGCCCGGGTCCAGGCCGTTGAGCGGCTCGTCCAGCAAGATGACGTCGGGGTCGTTGAGCATGGCCTGGGCCAGCTTGATGCGCTGGCGCATGCCCTTGCTGTAGCCGCCGATCTTACGGTCGGCTCGGTCGGCCATCTTCACGGTCTCCAGCACGTCCTCGGTGCGGAGCTTGGCCTGCTTATCGTTCATGCCGAGCATGCGGGCCATGGTGTACACGAACCCGCGCCCGGACGAGTGATCCGGCATGGCGTCAATTTCGGGGCAATAGCCCAGCCGCTTGTAGACCTCGGGGTTGGCGAACGGCTTGTAGCCCATCACCTCGATTGTGCCCGTGGTGGGCTTGATCTGGCCCGTGATCATCTTGATGATCGTGGTCTTGCCCGCCCCGTTTTCGCCCAGCAGAGCCGTGATGCCGGGGCCGAGCGAACAGCTCACGTCGTTCAGGCCGATGACTTGGCCATACCATCGCGAAGCCCTCTTGATTTCGATCACGAGCCGATCACCTCCACCGCACGGACGCGCCGCCACGCGAGGAACCAAGACGCGGCGATCACGCCGAGCGCCGAGAGCCAAACGATCCAAGCCGTAGGTGGCCCGATCGCGCCATCCCCGCCCCGGTCGCGCCCTCCACCGAACAGCAGGTTGGCAAACCCGCCAGACGTGTTGAGCAGCGACTTGCCGATGCCCTCCTCCAGGCCCGCCAAGTGGGCGTAATAGAGGGAGAACAGCGCACCGGAGTCACCCGCGTCGTGGCTCCGAATGATGGCGAACATCACGTAAGAGACCACCATCGGCAGGAAGTAAGCGCCCGCAAACGCGGCCGTGGCGATCCTAGGCTGGTTGAACTGGCTCGAAATACCGACGGCGACGCTTGAGAGCAGCGCCGGCGCAACCGACATCAGCACCAGGAG
>JACFNW010000249.1:0-2096 GCA_019454665.1 Fimbriimonadaceae bacterium
GCCGTCGGCGCATGAGCCTGTTCGATCCGTACGTTCCCGACGATTTCCAGGCCTTTTGGGACGAGGCCGTCCACGAAGCCGCGTCCGTCCCCCTGCGTTTCGTCAGAACCCGGATCGAATCCCCAGGAGACGAGTTCTCTTCCTCGCACCGAGTGGACCGGATCGAATTCGACGGGGCGGACGGGCAGCCTCTGGAAGGGTGGATCGCCACGCACGATGCCGCCCGGCGGCTCCCCAGTTTCCTCTGGATTCCGCCCTACGGCCGCGAATCGCTGCTGCCCAACGCCTATGGCACGCGCGAGGGCATGACCTCGATGAGCCTGAACCTGCACGGGCACGACGCGTTTCACCAGGAAAAGTACACGCCCAGCCGTGGCTACTTCGCCGAATGCGTCGAGGAGCCCGAGACGTGGGTGTTTCGACGCTTGGCGATCCATTGCATGGTGGCGTTGCGGGTGTTGCAGGCGCAGCCCGAGGCCGACGAGGACCGGATCGGGGCGATGGGCATGTCGCAGGGCGCGGGTCTGGCGATCTGGTCGGCGGTTCTATCGCCGATCGTGCGGGCCGTAGCGGCCGACATGCCGTTTCTGTGCGCGATGCGCGCCACGCTGAACGCCCCCATCCACCGGTATCCGCTCAAGGAACTGCCCGACTTCTACGAAGAACTGCCGCTGGGCAAAGAGCGGGTGCTGAACACGCTTTCGTACTTCGACACGGTGAACATGGCCAGCCGATGCGCCAAGCCCGTTCAGGTGTCGCTCGGGCTAAAGGACCCCGCCGCCCGCCCCGACCACGTCCGCGCGTGCTACGAAGCGCTGCGCGGTCCGAAACAACTCATCGAATACGACTGGGGGCACGACTGGCACCCCGAGATGATCGCCAACAACCGCCAGTGGCTGCTCGCTCGGCTCGGCTAGCAAGACACTTCCACCGACTCCACCAAACCCCCATCAAACCCCCCACCAAACCCAACCGAGCCCCACCGAGCCTCACCGAACTCCACCAAACACTTGCTCGACGCTCTGCTCCGGCGTCTGCCGGGACGTGTCGAGCACCAGAAACCCGGCCCTCTCGAAACGAGCAGGCAACGACTCCCACAGGTCGTAAACGAAGAACTCGATGTCGCGCGGGTCGAAGCTCTTGTGCGTCCGCGTGTTGTTGCGCGACACGTTGACCTCCAGCTCGGCCCGCAGGCAAACGACCCGCGCATGGGGGCACGCCTCCAGAAACAACGCCACCATCTCGGGATTCGAGCAGTGGGCGACGACCACGGCGAAGCCCGCTTCCGAGTACAGGCTGGCGATCTGGCCCGCCGCGCGGTGCGCGAGGTCGAACTGACGCGTGGTCTCGTCGTTCCATCCGGCGCTGGGCTGGGAAAGGCCCTTTACGACCAGCGTCCGGAACGCGTCGAGGTCCAAGAAGAACGCCCGCTCGAATCGGTCGGCGAGCATCCGGCCGACGGTGGATTTGCCCACGCCGGGGGCACCGGTCAGGAACACGACGGGGCCGGCGGACATGCGCCCAAGTTACCCAAGCCGCCCACGTTCCAGGACCCGACGCACGAACGCTGCATCCGTGCCACAATGCCCGCATGTTGCTCGCCGGAAAGAAAGGGCTGGTCTTCAGCGTGACCAACAAGCACAGCATTGGCTGGGCTATCGCCAAAGCCGCCGCAGACCACGGCGCACACGTCGGTATCGGCGCGCAGAACGATCGGATGCTCGAGTCGGTCGAGAAGCTGATCGCCGGAGACCCCCGGTTCACTCCGATCGTGGTGGACTTCACCAACGACGAGCAGATGGAGGCGCTGCCCCAGCAGGTCGAATCCAAAATCGGCAAGGTGGATTTCCTGGTCCACTCGGCGGCCTATGCGCCCAAGTCCGACCTCGAAGGTCGTTTCATCGAGACCACCAAGGAGGGCTTCCGCATCGCCCTGGAGGTCAGCGCGTACTCGCTGGTCCACCTGTGCCGCGTGCTGGAGCCCTTGCTGAACGACGATGCGAGCGTGATGTGCCTGAGCTATCTGGGCAGCACGCGCGCTGCGGGCACGTATCGGGTGATGGGTGTGGCCAAAGCCGCCCTCGAATCCTGCGTTC
>JACFNW010000249.1:2106-4240 GCA_019454665.1 Fimbriimonadaceae bacterium
TGGCCGCCGATCTCGGCCCGCGCGGCATCCGTGTGAACACCATCTCGCCCGGCCCGATCAACACGGTCGCGGCCCGAGGCGTGAAGAACTTCCTGCCGATGATCGAGACGGTCAAGGCCAACGCCCCGCTCAAGCGGCCGTTCGAGCAAGAGCAGGTGGCGACGACGGCGGTCTACTTGATGAGCGATCTCAGTCACGCGGTGACGGGGCAGATCATCTTCGTGGATTCGGGCTTCAACATCGTCGGCGTCGGATAGGATGCGGTTGCTCACGGTCCCCAACTGGTCGTTCGGAAGGGACGTCGGGCTCTCGCGGTTGTTTGCCGAGACGTTGGAGTTCCGCCCGCTCCGCGTGCATTATCTCAAGAGCGACGTGGACCACAACCGCACCGTCACGGCCTTTTCGGGGCACCCGGACGTGGTGTTCGAGACCGTGCTGACCCTCGCCGAGTTCGCGTTCGACCGGATTGATCTCAACCGCCACGTGGGCGTGCATCCCCGGATCGGGGCGTTGGACGTGTGTCCTTTCGTCGTTCTCCCCGGCTGGGACGAGCCGCCCGAAACCGAGCGGCTGCTTTCGGAGATCGAGGCGTTCGGCGACACGTTGGCGCACCGCTACCATTTGCCTGTGTTCCTCTACGAGAAGTCCGAGCGGGGCCGCCACGAGGCCGACTTGCCTTCCCTGCGCAAGGGCGGGTTCGGGGGGCTTCTCGATCGCGACCTGCGCCCCGATTTCGGCCCGTCGCGCGCCCACCCGCGGCTGGGGATCACGGTCGTCGGTCTGCGCGACTTCCTCATCGCTCTGAACGTCAACCTACTGGGCGCGGACGCCCGTGTGGCCCAACAGATCGCGCGCGAGATCCGGACGGCACGCAGCGAAGGCGACTTGCGGTTCGTCGGCGTGAGGGCCCTCGGCTTCTACCTTGCGTCTGCCGAAGTCGCCCAAGTCTCGATGAACCTGACCCTGCCCGACCTGACCGCCGTGGACGCGATTGTGGAGTGGGTCGGCAAGCGCGCGTTCGAACTCGGAACCCGCGCCGTCGGCAACGAACTCATCGGCGTGATCCGCTCGCGAGACCTGCCCAACGCCGAATCGCTGGAGATCAACCCCCACCAAATCGTGGATGGAGCGTTTGGCGATGCCCCAGTTTGACCTCGGCGTTCTCGGCGGCGGGCAACTGGCCCGGATGTCCATCCAGGCCGCCCAGCGGATGGGTCTGCGGTGCTTGGCCCTCGACCCCGACCCCGAGTGCTGCACGTCGCAACTCGCTCCCGTGATCGCCGGACGCCTGGACGACCCGGAGGCGATCGCGCGCTTGGTGAGCCAATGTAACCGGGTCACGCTCGAAAACGAGTTCATCCCCGCGTGGGCGATCGCCGACGCCTTCGCCCTTGCCCAAGCCAACCCGCAGCGGCTCATGCCGGGTTGGGACGTGCTGGCGACGATCCAGGACAAGCTGTTGCAGCGCCAAGCCTATGCCCGATACGGTGCGCCGACGCCGCGCGCGGTCCCGCTGCAAGGCGATGGACGCGAGGCGATCGAGGCCATCGGCTTCCCCATGGTGCTCAAGGCCCGCTTCGGCGGCTACGACGGCAAAGGCACGCGCTACGCGCGAACGCCCGAGGAGTTCGAGGCGCTGCGTCCGCAATGGCAGGAGGGCTGGCTGGCCGAGGCGTTCGTCCCATTCCGCCGCGAGTTGGCCGCCATGGTCTACCGCAGTCCGCACGTGTGCGGCGCATTCCCGACGATGGAGACCGTCCAAACCAACCACGTGTGCGACTTGGTCTACCCCTCGGGGGTGGATGCCTCCGAGGTCGCCATCGCCGCTGTGGAAGCCGTGGGCGGCTATGGCCTGTTCGGGGTTGAGATGTTCGAGCAGGAAGACGGCTCCGTGCTCATCAACGAGACCGCGCCCGCACAACACGGGCCACTACACCCTGGATTGGGGCGGTGTCAGCCAGTTCGAGATGCACGTGCGGTTGGCGATGGGCCTGCCCTTGACCGAGCCTGTGGGCGGCGACACCTGTATGGCGAACCTACTCGGCCCGCCTCGTGATGGTGACCTCTTTGCGGCGTTGTCGGGTGCGCTGGAGGTGCCCGGCTCGCACGTCCACTGGTACGGCAAGGCCCACCG
>JACFNW010000250.1 GCA_019454665.1 Fimbriimonadaceae bacterium
TGCGGCCAGTTGGCGCCGGCGGATGGGAGGTTCAGGTGTCTGACTGGGAAGGGGCTTGGGCCCTTTCGCCGGTCGTTCGCGCCAGCTGGAGCCCGGACGGAGCGAAGCGCTATGCCGAACTCTACGCCGACGCTTGGATCGGTCCTCACGATTGGGAGCGGGACCTGACGCACGAGTACAAAATCGCGTTCCTACATGGTGGCAGGCAACGCTGGTGGGCCCGGAACCACTCGCTGGCCAACGGAACATTCGCGCTTCATCTTGGTGAAGCGGATGAGATTCTTGCCTTCGACCTTACGGAGATAGCAACGGTTCGCCGCCGCGTCGAGCAGGTGTTTCCAGATGGTCCAGCGAAGTAACCGCGTTCCATGTTTCTGGATGCCCCTGCTCGCCGTCGCTGCCGCCCTGTGCGGTGCCATGGTGGCAGCGCTCGCACTCGCAAACACCGACACAGAGGGCCCGGTGGTCACTAATCTGGTCGTGAGCCCGACGACCGCGTCACCGGGAGATGTGATTACCGTCGAGTTCGACGTAGAAGACCCGTCAGGATTGCAGGGCGGGGCGGCGAGCGTGATCTGGCAGCGGGAGGGTGGTACGCAGCACTTGGTGGTGAACTGCGCCGCTGACGGCCAACCCACGGTGCACCACTGCAGCGGAACCATCCCGGTGACTGCGTTCACGGCGGTCGGCACCTACGCGCCGGTGTGGCTGCTGGCCTGGGACGCGCTTGCGAACCAGAGCAACTCGGTGGAGTTGATGCCATCCATTACCGTCATAGGGGGTGCCGTGACGTCAACGCCTTCGCCAAGCCCAACCGCCCCGGCCGCCGCAACTCCACACCCCACGTCGACGCCGACACCAATAACCAGTCCTTCGCCCAGCCCATCCTCCACGCCGACTCCAAGCGCAACTCCAAGCCCGACTCCAACACTATCGCCTTCGCCCTCATTGAGCCCGTCTCCGTCCGCGACGCCTGTCGTCTCCCTCTCCGCCGGAAGCAACCTGGTCACCTGGCCATCAGCCGACATGCAAATCGCGACCGCGCTGGGAGCCTTGTCCCGCCCCATCGTTGCCGTGTACGAGTGGGATTCCCAGGCGCACCGGTGGAAGCGGTACGTGCCGGGAGTGCCATCCTTCGTGAGCAACCTCCACCAGCTCCGCACCGGCGCCACCTACTGGGTCATCGCCCAGTGACATCCAATGCAGGGAGAACGCTGTGAAACAATCCATCGCCTGGCACATCGGCCCCGACGCCAAGCCCACCCGTCTCCAGCCCGGAGCCATCGACCTCGAACAGCGTCTCGAGGACTGGCTCACCGGCGACATCGACATCGTCGCCAGCGACATCCTCGTCATCAGCCGCCAGGCCCACACCGCCTGGGGCTCCCGCCTCGACCTCCTCGCCATCGACCGGGAAGGCAACCTGGTCATCGTTGAACTCAAGCGCGACCAGACCCTCCGCGATACCGTCGCTCAGGCCATCGAATACGCCGCCTGGGCGGCAACCCTGAGCTACGACCAGGTCCGCGAACTTGCCGCCCGGCACTTCGGTTCCGAAGACGCCCTCGAAGACCGCTTCCAACAGCGTTTCGGCGCCGAGCTCCCCGAAACCCTCAACCAGGCCCAGCGCATGCTCGTCGTCGCCCCCACCATCGATGACGTGACCGAGACCGTCGTCAACTACCTCGCCGAAGCCTTCAAGATGCCCATCAACGCCGTTGGCTTCGATGTCTTTGGCGAGCCCGGCAACCACACCCTGGTCCGTCACTTCGTCCGTGAACCCTCCGAGGTTCCCACGCCGCCTACGTCCAAGAAGCGGCCGCTGCGCACGCTCGAGCAGCTCCGTCAGCTCGCAACCGAGAACGGCGTTGCCGAAATCACCGATGAGTTCCTGACGCTAACCGACATCCTCGCCAACGTCCTCCCCTACTACCTCGCCTTCAACCTGCGCGCCCGGGCGCCGGGAAAGAGCTGGCTGACCGGCGTGAGCGTCTACCCAACCGCCGAGACCCGTCCCGGCGCGGTCGTCCTGTACGTCTCCTACGACAACCTCCGCGACATCTTCGGCCTCGACCCGGAGACCGTCGCCGCTTTCGCCGAGCGCATCGACGCCGCAGCCGCTGAGAAGCTTTCCTACAACTGGGAAGGCTGGTCCAAGCTGCTCATCTCGACGCACGCCCAGGCCGTCGCCATCTGCTCGCTCATTCGCGAGCTTGTTGGCGCGGGGCACCCGCCAGCCGGCGGTTGACGCCGCCGACGCCTACTGCAACTTCCCCCTGCGCCAAGCCGGCGGTGAGGCGGCGATGCTGACTGCCAGGATCGCACTCTGGCGGGCAACGGATCACGACAGTTCCGGTCGTGCTGAGCAAGCGGAAGCAAAGGATCCCACAGGGTCGCCCGGAGTGGTGTATGAGTGACGTGATAGTTGGGCGGATCGGGCGCATTCAGCCCTCCACCCCAACGTCCAGGGTTGGCAGACGGTTGCGCGCGTCCGCCCAGCGCCACGGATCAAGTTAAGGATCAATCGCCGCCCGGGCGACACCCAACCCTGCCGCCACGCCCAAGTCCAGATTCGGATTTTGGTAGGCCCGGAGAGATTCGAACTCTCGACCAATGGATTAAAAGTCTCGCGGAACCGAGTCCAGACTGCGGTGCCAGATTCCGGTCGATGTCCAACGACGTCCACGCTGTTGCACCGCCGATTCTCGGGTATGGATCAAGATACGGATCGGCAGCGGTTCGCCAAAGGGGGCTGTTCCGGGTTAGGGTCCCAGGGCCACGGAAGCTCAAGCGGCGAACGGAAAGCTTGCCTCGGATTCGACGAATGGAATCTGCGGCGAACGAACATCGCAGAGCAATCTTCCGTACCGCCGCCCACGCCACAAAAGGTGATCCCGCTCGACTCGCCGTGGCCTCCGGGTTCAGCGCGTCCCTTCATACACCAGACGTCGGGTGCCCGAGGAGAATTCGGCCGCCCCTTCGATGCCCAGATGAGCCTTCAAACCCACCTTGGCCGACGCCTCCACGCTGATCCCCGAGTCATCCTCGGCGTAGATCTTAATTGTGGTTTCACCGGTGCGCGCGTCTATGTCTTCCTCGATAACGAACCGTTCGTGGTCCACGAATGACGCCTGGGCCACCGACTCCGCCAGGGAACGATCTGATGTCGTCACCACATGTCGGATGATTTCCTGCCCAGTGTCCCGGACAATTCGTTGGGATGCGTAAGACTCGCCCACAGTGGCGGCGAGGCCGAGGTGGCTGAAGGTTGCCTCGCCTCGGACGTCACTCTGGTAGACCATCTCCCAGCCGTGTTCACCCTTCCTTCGGGTGGCTCCGGCAGTCGCGGCTGCCGACGCACCGGCTGACGTGGAGCCACTCGAAGCATGTCCTTCTGCGAATACTCCACCTTCGCCGCCGATCTCGAATTCGACAACATTGTCCTCGAGGTTAGGAGGGAACGGGCGGATACCGCCGACAACCACAGGAGAAGCCGCGCCAGCAAGCAAAGAAGCCATCTTGCTCATGTCTCCGGCAGTTTTCGGATTGAAGCTGAAGGTTGTTGAGCGTGTGCCCTTCGCTTGGCCTCCAGCCTCTCCTGAGGCTCCTGCCTTGAACTGATGCTCATTGACGCGGAGTCCACCCTCGGCACCAACCAGCAAGCTCGCAGATCCTCCGAGTGACTCAGTCACTCGAACTCGGAACGTCCCGTCTGGGTGGCGTTCAACTTCCACGTATTGGCCGGCCCGCCCGCCGAATACAAGGCCCTTCAGTCCCCCTTCGCCGCCGATTCGGAAGAGGCTCGACGCACCGTTCGTCAAAACTGGAAACGCGCCACCGAACAGCGACAGTGCGACGCCGTCGGACAACTCGGTAGCGCGCCTGGCGGCCGCGTTGAATCCCGATTGGAGCGGTCCCGCCCCAAACGCGGCAAAGTCGGCCGCATTTGGATTGCGCCCGTTCTTTTCGGCGAACTGCTTGCTGAACGCGGCGACCTTCGCGACGAAGTCCTGAACGTCGGCCGCCGAGGCGAACGCCCAGCCCGCGAGGCCCGTCACGGCAGCGAGAATGAACTTCCAGGCCGAAAGCGGCAGTGGCTCCGGCAGCGCGGCGATCGCCGCTGCAGTCTCGATCTTCGCGGCTCGCTCGTTCAGCTCACGCTGCTCCCGGTCGAGGGATTCGAGCTCCATGCGCATGAAGCTGGGGATACCCACCCACCGGCCGC
>JACFNW010000251.1:0-3997 GCA_019454665.1 Fimbriimonadaceae bacterium
CTCATGTATCGACACCCCCGCCGCAACGCCGACGACATGTGCGGCTCCCGCTTTTAGGGCGTTGTGGCGGCCGACGGTGGGTAGTTCGGCCTCGAATGGTCGCCCATCGAGGACGCCCGTGATCAGGCTTCCGCCTCCTGCCTTCCGCTGATAACTCAGAATCCGGCAATCGGCTTCGGCGCTGAACCCGTACGACCGCACAACGCTTGGTGAACCGTGCTTCAAGCGTTGGTAGAAGTCGTCTTCACGCCAAACGACAGAAATACCTGTTTGCGGATCGAGGGCCTGGAGCAGCTCCAGTTTCGCCTGGAAGATGCCTTCCCGCGAGCCCACTTTTTCGATGTGCGCGTAACCGATGTTGGTTACGACGCCGATCGTCGGCCGTACGAACGAGGCGAGGTGCGCGATCTGCCCGAACCCCCGCATGCCCATCTCGGTGACTACGGCCTTGTGGTCCTCGAGTGCGGCCCAGAGAAGCGGCGACGTGTACTCCGAGTTGCGGTTGCCGGGGTTCTTGAGCACGGGGCCAAGGGGCGAGAGCGCCGCAGCGATGAACTCCTTGGTCGTCGTCTTGCCGGCGCTGCCTGTGACGCCGACCACGGGGCCCTCGAACGCGTCGCGGATGCCCCCCGCGAATCGCGCCAGCGCGGCGACCAGGTTGTCCACCAAGACGTGCGGCGCGGGCACGGGTCTTTCGGCGATCACGGCGGCGACGCCGGCTTGGGCGACGGCCTCTGCGTAGTCGTGTCCGTCGGCGTTCTCGCCTCGGATGGCGAGAAACACCTTGCCGGACTGCTCCTCGCGGCTGTCGGTGGTGAAGCCTGTGAAGGGCGTCTCCGCTGCGACGCCCTGGAGCGTTCCACCCAGGCGGGAAGCGAGTTCGCCAACGGTCCACTGCCTCATCGGCGAGCCTCCAATCCTCGGCGCACCAAGTCGCGGTCGTCCATCGGGTGTTTGGTACGCCCGATGACCTGGTAGTTCTCGTGACCCTTGCCCGCCACGACCACGACGTCGCCGGGCTCGGCCAGTTCGATCGCTTTGGCCACCGCCTCGGCACGGTCCACGATGGTCAGGCTTTGCTTGGCGGTCACCAGACCCGGGACGATGTCGCGCAGGATGGCGTCGGGGTCTTCGGTCCGTGGATTGTCGCTGGTCGCCACGGCGATGTCGGCGCGCTCGGCGGCTGCGCGTCCCATGATCGGCCGCTTGGTGCGGTCTCGGTCGCCCCCGCACCCGAAAACAGCGATGACGCGCCCCGTCGTCAGCTCGCGAACGGCGTCGAGGAGTTTGGCCAGCGCGTCCGGTGTGTGGGCGTAGTCCACCAACACGCCGATGCCTTGGTCGTTGGGAACGGACTCGAAGCGGCCCGGGGCTGGCTTCACCCCGTGCAAGGCGTGTGCGGTTTGGTCGAGGGTGTAGCCCAACGAGATCAGGGCGCCCGCGGCGCTGAGCAGGTTGTCCACGTTGAACGAGCCCCCGACCTCCGCGGTGAACTGGGCGGTTTGTCCGTCGAGGTCGAGCCCCAACTCGATCGCTTCGACGGCGATGCGCACTGGAGTTCCCATGACGCGTCGGTTTCCTGCGTTCGCACCCCCTGGACGTCGGGAGGTTTCGACTGCCCTAGGAGTTCGGGCCGCCCACTCGGCGCCCACGGGGTCGTCCACGTTGAACACGGCTCCCTCGGACAGGTCGAACAGCCTGGCCTTGGCCTCGCGGTAGGCGTCCATCGTGCCGTGAAAGTCGAGGTGGTCTTGGGTCAGGTTCGTGAACACGCCCACCTCGAACCGCAAACCGTCCACGCGATGCTCGGCGAGGGCATGGCTGCTGACCTCCATCGCGAGGTCTTGCGCGCCCGAATCGCGCACTTCGGCGACGAGCCGCATGAGTTCGACCGAGAAGGGCGTCGTGTTGGCCAGTTCTCGTTCGATTCCGGGCGCCCAAATGCCGAGAGTGCCCAGGTACGCGCCCCGTCGGCCCAGCCGTGCGAAGGCCTGTCGCAGCAGCCAAGCCGTCGTGGTCTTGCCGTTGGTGCCCGTGACGCCGACGATGCGCAGCGCCGAGCCCGGGTCGCCGAGCACGGCCTTCGCGGCAAGAGCAGCGGCCAGCGAAAGGGATTCGGGCGCAACCCGAACGAACGGCAGTCCGGCCGAACGCGCCAGCGCAACCCCTTCGGAGGAGCAGACCAACGCGGCGCTGGCTCCACCGGCGACGGCTTGAGGGATGAACCGGTGGCCGTCCACGGTGTGTCCGGGGTAGCACACGAACAAGGTGCCCGGCGTGACCGCGCGGGAGTCCGACACGATGTCTGCGACGTCCGCCGACCCCTCGGACTCCAGGGCCAATCCGCCCAAACGCTCCGCAACTTCCCGAAGCGTCATCCCGTGGGAGCCCCCTGCCTCGAAGCGACGCGCGGGGAGTTCGAGACGGGTCGAATGGCCAGCGACCGGATGCACGCCTTGGCGATGTCCACAAACACCGGACCCGCGACCGAGCCGCCGTAGTACTGCCCGCCCTTGGGGTTGTCAATCATGACCAAGATGACCGCCTCGGGCTCCTCGGCGGGCACGAAGCCCACGAAGTTGGAGACATAACCCGCTTGCCCGGCCTTGCGGATCTTCTGGGCGGTGCCCGTCTTGCCCCCGAGCGCGTAGCCGGGGATGCGGAGCGTCTTACCCGTGCCTCGCTCGCTGTCGATCACCTTTCTCATGTACGCCAACATGGTCTCGGCGACTGCCGGGCTGACCGCGCGATTCGCCGTGACCGGCTTGAGTTCGCGGTCGCCGTAGGCCGTGAGCAGGCGCGGCTTCATCCGCACGCCGTGATTGGCCAGCGACGCGTACGCAGAGGCCAACTGAACCGGCGTGAGGTTGATGGCTTGACCGAAGCCGAGGACGGCAAGCTGGTGCACGCGGTCGTACTCCTCGAAGTTGAAGAGGCCCTTCCGTTCGCCTCGCATCTCGACGCCGGCGGCGCTCAGGATTCCGGGCCGGTCGAGAATCTCCAGTCGCTCCAAGAACTTGAGGAACTCGTCGCGGCCGATGCGTTCCGCCCAGAGCGATGCGGCGACGTTGCAGCTGCGCGCGATGGCGTCCTCCAGGGTCACCGTTCCGTGGGCACGCTGCCCGTTGTGCATCGCGCAGTGGACGGTGCGTGCTTTGTTGACTTGCCTGGAACCCGTGCAATGGAACGTCTCGCCCGGCTTGACGACACCCAGTTCCAGCGCACAAGCCAGGGTCAGGATCTTGAACGTGGAGCCGGGTTCGAACACGGCCTGGTAGGCGGGGTTGAAGTCCGTCGCCGGCCATCCGCCGATCGAGCCATTCTGTTCGCTGTTCGGGTCGAAGGTGGGCCACGACGCGACGGCCATCAGGTCGCCCGTGGCAGGGTTGATCACGACGGCGACGCCCTGATCGGCTTTGTGGGCTTCCACAGCCCGGCGGACCGAGTTGGCGGCGGCCTCTTGAATCTGACTGTGGATCGTGGTGACAACCGTCTGTCCGTCGAGTCGTGGTGTGCTCTCGTCTTTGAGCTTTGTCGGCAGGAACTCGCCGCGGCGATCCACTGCCCCCACGGTGCGGCCGTCTTGGCCCTCCAGAATCTTCTGAAGAGCGTGCTCGAGACCGTTGTCTGCACGCAGTTCGGTTTTGGTCTTGCCGGTCTTCTCGTCGGCGACGCTGGTCTCCACAACCTTGTCCACCAGGCTGGCCGTGGCAAAGCCCATGGGATAGGCTCGCCGTCCGCGTGCGGCCAGCGAGACGCCGTCGGCTTTCCAAGCCATCGCGAGCTTCTGGACCGATTGGCGCTTGGCCTCGGAAAGCGTGACGCGCCACTTGGCGGATTGGACGCCGGACGTCGCAAGTTGCAGGAAGTCCGAGGCGGGGATGCCGGTCTCGGCGCTCAGGGCCGAGAAGAACGCCCGACCGCTTGGCACCAGGGCGCGCTTGACCGCCTTGCCCGCCCGGTCCTTGTCGTTTCGATAGAACGTGATTTGGAACTC
>JACFNW010000251.1:4007-4219 GCA_019454665.1 Fimbriimonadaceae bacterium
TCGTAGCGGTTTTGGTCATCCGCCAAGGGCTTGCCGTCTGCGGTCAGGATGGTGCCGCGTCGGGCGAAGTCGTTGACCGGCTGGTCGAGCCGATGGTTGAGGCGACCGAGGGCCAGAAGGCGTTCGCGGTCGAGCCACTGTGTGCGCATTGCGGAGAAGGCGCACCACACGAGAAGCACCGCGAACCCATAGCCCAAGGCGGTCAGGCGAGT
>JACFNW010000252.1 GCA_019454665.1 Fimbriimonadaceae bacterium
GGGGGCCGCCATCGTGGATCACCCGGGCGTGAACAAGGTGGCCTTTACAGGTTCGACCGAGGTGGGCCGCATCCTGCGCGAGAGGACCGCTGGAACTGGCAAGAAGCTCAGCCTGGAACTCGGCGGCAAGTCGGCGTTCGTGGTGTTCGAGGATGCCGACTTGGATGGCGCGGTGGAAGGGGTCGTGGACGCCATCTGGTTCAACCAAGGCCAGGTGTGCTGCGCGGGGTCGCGGCTGCTCGTACAAGAGTCGGTTGCCGAACGATTTCTCGCCAAGCTGCGCGCGCGGATGGAGACGTTGCGCGTGGGCAACCCCCTGGACAAGGCCGTGGACATCGGCGCGATCGTGGCGCCGGTGCAGCTCAAGCGCATCGAAGAGTTGGTGGGAGCCGGAGTTCAGGAGGGAGCCGAACTATTCCAGCCGTCGGGATCGTGCCCCCGTGACGGGTGGTTCTACCCGCCGACGCTGCTCTCGAACGTCTCGCCGAGTTCGACGGTGGCTCAGATCGAAATTTTTGGTCCAGTGTTGGTGGCGATGACATTCCGGACGCCGGACGAAGCCGTTCGGTTGGCGAACAATACGGTCTATGGTTTGGCGGCGAGCGTTTGGTCGGAAACGATCGGCCAGGCGCTGGACGTCGCCCACCGTCTGGTGGCGGGCACCGTTTGGGTGAACTGCACCAACCAGTTCGATGCGGCCAGCGAATTCGGCGGCTATCGCGAGAGCGGCTTCGGGCGCGAGGGCGGTTACGACGGTCTGTTCGAATACCTGACCAGGTCTCCGCAGCCCCACGCACCTTCGCCTTCAATCTCCGTGCCAGCCGCAATTGAGCTCGCACGGGGTGGCGACGCGACCCACAAGCAGTACATCGGCGGCAAGCAGGCCCGGCCTGATTCGGGGTACTCGGTCACGCTCACCGACCGGCATGGCCGAACGCACGAGTTCGCCCGCGGGAACCGAAAGGACGTGCGCAACGCGGTCGAGGCCGCTCGCAAAGCCCAATGGGGATGGGCTGGCGCATCGGCCCACGCGCGGGCGCAGGTCCTCTACTACCTTGCCGAAAATCTGTTAGGAAGCCGAACGAATGTCGTCGGGGCGCTCGAGGCCTTTCGGGGCACGATGGAACCCGAAGCCGAATTCGATCTCACGATTCAGAGGCTGTACGAGTTCGCAGCATGGGCGGACAAGTTCGAGGGCCGCGTTCACGAGGTGCCGGGACGGGTGCTTTGCTATTCCCGACGCGAGCCGCTCGGCACGCTCGGGGTGCTTTGCTCCGACGAGCATCCCCTGCTGGGTCTGGTCGGACCGTCCGCCGCCGCGCTCGCGATGGGCAATGCCGTCGTGGCTCTGGCTTCCGAGGCCCGACCGCTCGCCGCCGTCGCCCTCTACCGTGTGCTGGAGGCCTCGGATGTCCCCGGTGGCGTGTGGAACATCCTCACGGGTCCGCACGCCGACATGGTGCCCACACTGGCCGACCACATGGACCTGGACGGCTTCTGGTGCTTCGAGGCCGGCTGGCGAGCCGAGGTCGAACGGCGTTCGGCGGCGAACCTGAAGCGGACCTGGGCGGCTTCCGACGCCGGCTTCCAAGCGGAGGACGCCCTGAGGCAAGCGACCCAGATCAAGAACGTTTGGGTGCCCGTCGGATCGTAGTTCGTTGCATGGGTACCCTTCAACCCGCATGAACCTCCCCATCGAGGAGTTGACGCCTCGGCAGATCGTCGCCGAACTCGACCGGTACATCGTCGGCCAAGACGCCGCCAAGCGGGCGGTGGCCGTCGCTCTGCGCAACCGCTACCGCCGGCAGCAACTGCCGCAGGCGGAGCGCGACGACATCCTGCCCAAGAACATTTTGATGATCGGCCCCACCGGTGTGGGAAAGACCGAGATCGCGCGGCGGTTGGCGCAACTTGCGCGCGCACCGTTCGTGAAGGTCGAGGCGACGAAGTTCACCGAGGTCGGTTACGTGGGCCGCGACGTGGATTCGATGGTGCGCGACCTGGTGGCGATGGCCGTTCGGTTGGTCGAGCGCGAGAAGGTCGAGGCCGTGCGGCCCATGGCCGAGCGCAGAGCGCTGGAGCGGCTGGTGGACTTGCTGGACGAGGAACCCAAGCCCAAGCGGCGCAAGACGCCCGACAATCCGGTGGTGCGGCAGGCGTTCGAGATCTTCGGGCGCACGATGCAGGACGACTACCCGGACGACGCCGAGGACCTCGAGCGCGACGACCGCGCCCGGCGCGCCCGACGCAATCGCTTGCGGAAGCGGATTCTGGAGGGCAAGCTCGACGGTCAAACCGTAGAGATCGAGACCGAGGAGGCCTCCAACCCGTTTGTGCAGGTGTTCTCGCCGCAGGGGATGGAGGAGATGGGCCTGGACCTATCCAACCCGGGCAACCTGTTCCAGAGCAAGCGCACGTATCGCCGCGTGACCGTGGCCGAGGCCCGAGGACTGTTGATCGAGGAAGAGGCGAACAAGATGATTGATCGTTCCTCGCTGCACCGCGAGGCCGTCGTTCGCGCCGAGCAGACGGGCATCGTGTTTCTGGACGAGATCGACAAGGTGGCGGGCAAGCAGGGCGGCAGTGGGCCCGACGTGTCGCGCGAGGGGGTCCAGCGGGACCTTCTACCCATCATCGAGGGCTCGACGGTGCAAACAAAGTTCGGCCCGGTGCGGACCGACCACGTACTGTTCGTGGCGGCGGGGGCGTTTCACATCTCGAAGCCGAGCGATCTGATTCCCGAACTGCAGGGCCGGCTGCCCATCCGCGTCGAGCTCGAGTCGCTTGGAGAAGCGGATTTTCGGCGCATCTTGCGGGAGCCCAGAAACGCCCTCACGAAGCAGTATGTGAAGCTGCTGGCGGCGGACGGGGTGCGACTGGAGTTCGAGGAATCGGCTCTGGACGAGTTGGCGCGCCTGGCGGCGGAGGTGAACGCTCGGACGGAGAACATCGGAGCGCGCCGGTTGCACACGCTCATGGAGAAGCTCCTGGAGGAGGCCTTGTTCGAGGCGCCCGGAGGGCCTGAGGCGGTGCGCGTGGATGGGGCGATGGTGCGGGAGCGGCTCGGCGGTCTGGTGGCGGACGTGGACCTCAGCCGGTTCATTTTGTGAGGCTCCGAAAGAATACAGACGTTCGCGGCGGGCTGGAAGGGGCGGTTTGTACGGGACTTTTGGCAAAAACCGGCCCGGGGGGTTGACTCTGGCGATTCGGTTTGGTATCATTTCCCCTTGCCGCTCGCTTCGGAATTCGGAGCGAGAGGGCCTGCGACACGCACATTGACAGGAGCATATTGGTTTAGTGGTTTGACGCATCGAGCAACTTCTTTGAAGCTGCGAATCGAAGAATTGGTTCCAAAAAGCTAAAGAGGGTGTACGGTGAATGCCTAGGGACAAGTTGCCGAAGAAGGACGCGCAAGCGGCGAAACGCCTCGGGGAGCTGCACGAAAGCTGTGATCCGAGGGTGTCCGAATGGGGAAACCCCGCGTGGGTAATGCCACGTGACCCGCATCTGAATACATAGGGTGCGAGGAGGGAACCTGGTGAACTGAAACATCTAAGTAACCAGAGGAAAAGAAATCGAAGAGATTCCGTAAGTAGCGGCGAGCGAACGCGGAAGAGCCTAAACCATGGAGCTTGCTCTATGGGGTCGTGGGGCGGCTAACCACTCTTTCGAATCGAGCTCCAGTCAAATGGAGTTGGATTCGCAGGAGTGGCCACAGGAGTTTGACTAAGAAGTGAGTGGAACGGATTGGAAAGTCCGGCCATAGAGGGTGATAGCCCCGTACTCAAAACAACTTAGTTCGAATTCTGTCGTACCCGAGTAGCGCGGAACACGAGGAACTCCGCGTGAATCTGTCCGGACCACCGGATAAGGCTAAATACGACTTGTCACCGATAGTGCATCCAGTACCGTGAGGGAAAGGTGAAAAGCACCCCGGGTAGGGGAGTGAAATAGATCCTGAAACCGTACGACCCACAAACAGTCGGAGCACCATGTCCGGAGCAATCCGGTCAAGTGTTACGGCGTACCTTTTGCAGAATGAGCCTGCGAGTTGTTGGTGTTGGCAAGGTTAAGGCGTTCAGCGCCGGAGCCGGAGGGAAACCGAGTCCGAACAGGGCATCAAGTCAGCATCAGCAGACCCGAAACCACGTGATCTAGCCATGGTCAGGCTGAAGTGATGGTAACACCTCATGGAGGGCCGAACTCATTGACGT
>JACFNW010000253.1 GCA_019454665.1 Fimbriimonadaceae bacterium
CATCATGGCGGCAAACCCCAAGAACTGGGCCTCCCGCATCACGGGAAACCAGCCCGCCACGAACAGGATCGAGGAATGCGGATCGGCTTGGTGCGAAAGGTAGAAGACGAACGGCTCGGCAACTGCGACAAGGGCGAGCCAGCCCAGCGAGGAAAACACGAACGCCGACTGCCACGTAAGACCTTCGCCCGACTTGTGCCGGTTGATCTGGGTGTTGGTCATGAACAGCGCGACGGCGATGGCCTGGAACGCGCACGCCGCGATGCCGACGGGCATCCACACGCTGCGGTCCACGCGGACGAGCGGCTCAGCGGCGAATCGAAGCAGCACACCGGCCGCCATTAGCCCCAGCGTGGCATAGGCAAGCCGATGAAACGACGCGGCGCGCGCAACCGTGGGGCCATGCTGCTGCAGGGCTAAGCCCATAACGAAAAGGCCGACCCAGCCGAACAACTGCGAGTTCGCGTGCGCCAGAACGTAGGGCGTCCACGCGCTGGCCGTATACGAACCGCGCTGGGCGATGCCGAACAGCGCCAACGCGCCGAGCAGGCAGCCGACGGTCAGCACGCACGCGATGCCTGCGGCGAAGAAGGGTCGAAAGATCGCCACGGCGGCGTGTTGCCGGTCGAGGGGAACGGCCGAAGGGACGATACGGAGCGGGGTCATCACACGAGCCACGACGGCAAGGATGGCTTGAATCGTCCGGCGATGTTATGACGCGCGTCATAGGTGCGCTGGCGTGCTATGATGGGTTCTTGGGACCGTGCGAGTCCCAAGTATGGAGACAACCAAGCGATGGAACGGCGGAAGGGTAACGGGTGGTGCGTATGGCCTTGACATGTGCTTTGATCGTCTGGACCGCGATGGCGGTCCCACAACTGGCCCAGGTTGCCACGCCCGATGCCAAGCCGTGGATCGAGGCGCTCGCGCCCTTGGACGCTCCCGTTCTGGTTGATCTGCCGCCGAGCGTTCCCGCCCCCTATGTGGGCGAAGCGATCAAGACACGCGAAGGTCTGGACCTCTTCGCCGCAGCGCTCATGCGCGAGGTGGTCGAGGTCAACGGTGCCTTTGTACTGGCGCAGTCGAGGTCTCTTGAGTTGCGACCCGGGACGGACCGTTTTGTCGCCACGTCGCATTGGCTCGCCACGGAGCCGGAAAGCGTCCAGCGACAGATGGTCGAGGGCTTCATGGATGCTCGCGAGATCAACGAGTTGGGGAAGCGGACGTTGGCCCTCTGCATCGCTCACGTACCCAGTTTGGTGACCAAACTCGCCGCCGGCGAGTTGGTTCAACTAAGGATTGGGGCATCGCTTCACGCAGACATTACGACCGTTCGAGACGGCGTGGCGACCACTCAGCGCGTCTGGTTGCCAGCGGGCAGAGCGTTCGAGGAGCACGAACAATTCGCGCAGCCTGGGGCTTCTGAAGCGGCCAAGCCTTTCGTTCAAAGCGGGTCGGTGATCGAGCCGGTCAAGGACGGTGAGTGGGACTTTGGAGAAGGCAAAGTCATGCCGGTTCGCCTCTTGGCGACAGAGGCAGGCGCAAGGTGGAACATGCGCTTTCGCATGGACGCAAGGTTGCTTGACGAGTATGTCTTCATCAAAGGCCGATTCGGGAAGGAACGTTTCACTCGAAGTCTGGAGCGTATCGGTTCCGCGCTCGCGTTCGGAGCGTTCGACAACAGCGAGGAAGACCCCAGAGAGGTAGCGCGCGCAACCAAAGACCGGCTGCTCAAGCAAGTGGTCGAGAAGATGCCGGACAAACTGCGTCAGCTGTTCGAACGCAGTCTGGAAGGGCCGCCAGCAGGATCGCTCACCGTAAGCGACTTGAGCGCGTGCGATCCGAAGTGGGCTGCTAGACTGGCCCGAATGGGTATCCCGGCTGATGCCAGGGTGACTTTGTCAAAGCCAATGGTCGGCGTCTTGGTGTGGGGCGACCCCTTTGGTGGAGCGTTCGCCCCGAACCACAACTCGATTCCAATCACGTCGTTTAGGTTCTAGGAACGGTTCATGTACGGCCTATCATTTGTCTTGGCAACTGCATTGCTTACCCAACCACGTGTCCAGGTTCAGCCCCAGCGACCCGACGCCAAACCTTGGGTCGAAGCCACTCAGTCGCTGAACGCACCGGTGCTCATTGACCTGCCACCGACGGCGCCGACTCCCTACGTCGGCGAAGCGATCAAGACGCGCGAAGGTCTGGACCTCTTCGCCGCAGCGCTCATGCGCGAAGTGGTCGAAGTCGAAGGAGCGCAAGTGCTCGTGCAGTCGCGGGCGGTCGAGCTGCGTCCGGGAACGGATCGCTTCCCCGCGTTTGCGCAGTGGTTGGCCACCGAACCCGAACAAGTGGAGCGCAACCTCGTGCAGGGACTGGTGGACGCGCGCGACATCTCCGATCTTGGGCGTCGAACGTTGGCGCGTTGCATCGGTCACGCGCCAATCCTCTTGGCCAAGCTCGCGGCCGGAGAACAAGTGCAACTACGCGTCGCACCTACGCTTGAAGTCAGTGTGAGTGTGACGAAGGACGGCATCGAACGAACCCAGCGAGTCTCGTTGACGACGGGACGGGCTTGGGAGGAACACGACCGATTCGGACAACCCGAGTATGCCGACCGCGCGAAGCCCGAACCCCGCCCCGGCTCGGCGATCGCGCCCGTCGAAGAGGGCGACTTGGACTTCGGCGAGGGCCAAGTCACCACATTGCGCGAGGCCATCGAGAAGGCCCGCTCCCTATGGAAGAAGCGTTATCGCCTGGACGCCCGGTTGCTGGACGACTGGGTGTTTGTAAAGGGCAAGTTCACCGTCGAGCGCTTCGACAAGTGTCTGGAGAGGTTGGGCGAATCGCTGCGGTTTGCGAGCTTCGGCCCCGAGGACGAGAACCCGGCGGACTTGGCGATCGCGACGCGGGACCGGCTGTTCCGTGCCGCTTCCGAAGGCCTGCCCGCGCAAGCCCGCGAACTGTTCGAACGCGCCCAGAACGGCGTTCCCTTTCAGGTGGATGCTGCCGACCTGACCCGCTTGGACCCGAAGTGGGCCAGGCAACTCGCCAGCATGGGCGTGGACGGTTCGGCCAAGGTGACCATCACCGACCGGCGCATCAGTGTGCTGGTTTGGGGCGATCCGATGGGGGGCGCCTGGGCGCCGAACAGCAACGTCCTGCCCATGACAGCGTTCCGCTTCTAGTTTCTGGAAATTCCCGGTCAGATATGACCACCGTCATAACCAGGCGCGCGGGAAGGGCGGACACTCTGGGCGTATGGCCACCCGATACGCCGTCCCGGGACGAGGACCGACCCAGAAGCCGAAGGGCGAAGCGCGCGTCGTCCGAACCACCGACAGCCCCAACTGCACCGGCGCGTGCGGCTGGCTCGCCACCGTGGTGGACGACACCATCGTTGACCTGAAGCCCGCCGCCGACTATCCGTGCCAGGAGTACAACCCCCGAGGTTGCCTCCGCGGCATGTCCATGACCCATCTGATCTACGGGCCCGACCGCATCAAGAAGCCCCTGATCCGGACGGGTGCGCGCGGCGAAGGCCAATGGCGCGAGGCGACGTGGGACGAAGCGCTCGACCATATCGCCGCAAAGATGATCCACATCCGGGACACCTACGGCCCGGAGAGCATGCTGCTGTTCAACCAGGTCGTGGGCACGGGCTACGTTCAGAAGGGCGCGCAGGTGCGCATGGCGGCCCTCCTAGGCATGTCGTTCGCCACAGCCTACGACTTCAACGGCGACATCTCGATGGGCTTCACCCACACGATGGGCATCGACTGCGTCGAATGCGAAACCAAGAGTTGGGGCCACGCCAAGACGGCCATCTTGTGGTCGAGCAACGTTTTCCAGACCCGCATCCCGGACGCCCAGTTTCTCACCCGAGTGGCAAAGCAAAGGAACAACTGCAAGATCGTGGTGATTGACCCACGTTGCAGTCAGACCGCGAAGGGCGCCGATCTCTGGATCCCGATCAACCCGGGTACAGACGGCGCCCTCGCACTTGCCATGTGCCGCGTGGTCATCGAAGAAGGGCTCGTGGATTGGGAGTTTCTGAGGACGTTCACCGATTGCGCCACGCTGGTCCGCGAAGACAACGGCCGACGCCTCCGCGCCTCGGACGTCGGGCTCGGCGGCGACGACCAGTTCGTGGTGTGGGACGGGGGCCGGGG
>JACFNW010000254.1 GCA_019454665.1 Fimbriimonadaceae bacterium
CAACAGGCGACGCTCGTCAGAACGCCTCGCCGCCCGATGGCGGGGCTCTCGGCCGAGGCCACCCGCTGATGGAACCCGGGGTCCACCAGCGTCCACGCGCCGAGGATGAAGAAGCTGGCGACGAACGGCCAGCCCATGCCCCCGTCCCACTGGAAACCGTTCTCCGCGAGGTGCCTCGGCAACAGGCCGGGGTCCGAACGCACCGCACCGGCCAGCATGACGGCGAAGCCGACGTACATCGAGACGAAGGCGACGATGGAGGCCCTCGCGTCGGCGAGCAGCCCGCCCTTGTAAAGGAAGGCCGTCCCCACGGCGGTCGCCGCCAGCACGCTTGCGACCATGCTCCACCCCGTGAACGCCTTGACGAGAACGCCAAGCATGAGCACGTGAGCCGCCGGAACGGCCAACAGAAAGACCAAGACCGCGCCCACGATCGCCGAACGACGGCCGATCTGCACGGCGAACCGCTCCGGGAGGCTGATCTGGTCGGCATCGCGGACGCGGGGAGCCAACCACAGCGCGTACACGATGCCAAACACGTAGTAGGGGACGCCCATCAGCACCCACGTGCCGAGCCCGTAGTACTGGACCGATTCGCCGATGCCCAACACGCCGCCATACCACGTGCTGACCAACGTGGCCACAAACACGGGCAGCGTCAGCCGCCGCCCGGCGGCCAGGAACTCGAACGACGTGGCCTTGCGCAGCTTGGCCGAGAAGCCGAGCGCGAGCAGACCGCCGAGGAGCAGAGCGAAGACGGCTGCGTCCAGAGGAGCGAAAGACACGACGGCGCTGGCTACCACCACGGGGCCTCGCCTTCGGCGCTCTCGGCGAAGAGGAGCAACGCGCCATCCCGCACTCGGCAGGCCACTTCGCCGCCCAGCGACTCGTTGGAAACGCTCACCCTTCCGCCCGGAGAAAGGGCCGCATCAGAAAGGGGCCAGCGGACACCGGTCAGCCAGACGCCGTCGCAGGGTTGAAGGGGAAGGGCCGAAACGACCCGACCCGGCGGCAGGTCGAGTGCCACATCCTGCCCGGGCCGTACCAACCACGCCAACGCCTGCCGCAACACGAGCCGCGACCGCAGAGGCGACCGGACGAGGCTGGAGACGCTGGCCAGCAAGTGGTCCAGGCGGTCGCCCTCCAATCCGAATACGCTCAGAGAACGCACGCCGCGCCGCCACGCCTCGTCGAGCAGTTTGTCGCAGTCGGTGGTGTCCTGGTCCTCGATGCGCAGGGTCTCGCGGGCGAGGGCCAGCCCTGCGGGGCCGATGGAATCCAAGTCGCCCACCGCAAGGTCGCACCGCGCGCCCGCCGCAGCCAACACGTCGGCGCCGCCGTCCGCCGCGATCACGAACTCCGATGATGCGGCCCACGCCGCGAGCGATTCGAGCGAAGCATCCCTGCCGCCGAGCACGGCCAACACGCGCTCAGATGTGGCGTTGCTGGGGGTCGTCGCGGGCATGGGGTCATTGTACTTGCCGTCTCGGCGGGCCTCGGACACCCCCTGAGGTACCATAGCCCTTGGCCTGCGGGCCGCCAACCGACTGGTTTCACCATGCAGATCACTCGCGAAGACCTCAATCCAGCCACCGTCCAACTGCACATCGTCGTTCCCGAAGCGATGGTGCTGGAAGGGTACGCCAAGGCTTACAAAGACGCCGCCAAGGACCTGAAGATCCCAGGCTTCCGCCCCGGAACCGCCCCACGCTCGGTCGTCGAGAAGGCCGTCTCGCCCGAGTTCATTCAGGACCGCGCGACCGACATCGTGATGAACCGCGCATACCGCGAGGCCCTGAAGCGCGAGAACCTCACGCCCTATTCTCAACCCGGCGTTTCGGACGTGACCATCGCGCAGGACCCGCCGAAGGGCGAGTTCACCATCAAAGTGCCGCTTGCCCCGGTCGTCAAGCTGACCGAATACACGGGCATCAAGGCGATCCAACCGACTTCGGCCGTCTCGGATGCCGACGTGCAGAACCAGATCGAGGTGCTGCGAAAGCGCGAAGCCAAGCGCGAGCAGATCACCGATCGCAAGGTGATCGAGGGCGATGTCGCCGTGGTCAACATCAAGATCGAGGGCCAGGAGGGCGACGGCCGCAACTTCATGAGCGTGGTGGGCAAGACGTTTCCCAGCCTCGACGAGGCGCTCATCGGCATGGCCGCCGAAGAGGTCAAGGTCGTGGAACTCACGTTCCCCGAGACGTTCGACGAGAAAGATTGGGCGAACCAAACCCACCGCTGCCGACTGACCCTGCGTTCGGTGAGCGCGATGAAGCTCCCAGACCTGGACGACGACTTCGCCCAGAGCCTCGGCTTCGGCAACGAAGAAGAGCTGACGGGTCGCGTCCGCGCCTTGCTCGAAGAGGCCCGAGTCAGCATGGTCCACGAGTATGTGAGCGAGCAGATCATGGGGGAGATCGTCAAAGCCAGCGAGATCCACGTCCCGCTCACCATGGTCGAGGCCGTTGCCGGCCAGCAACTGAGAGACCTCGCCCAAGCGCAGGCCGAGAAGAAGTCGAGTCTGGCCGAGTATGCGCAGGAGAAGGGCATGACGCTCGAAGAACTGCAGAAGGCCATCATGGACGAGAGCCGAGTCCAGGTCGAGCGGGCCGTCGTCGCTCAGGAAATCTTCAAGAAAGAAGGCATGAAGTTGAACAACGAGGATTTCAACCGAGAGTTGTTCGACATGGCGCGCGAGTATCGCGTCACGCCCGACGAGATGGTGGCGCTCCTCAAGAAGAACAACGCGCTGGACGAACTCCGCAACCGAGCCCTCTACCGCAAGGTGACCGACTTCCTGATCAAGGAAGCCGATCTGCAGGAATTGCCCGACGAAGCGACCGCGTAGGACTGACCATGAGCGACAAGCGTGCCGACATTCCAACCATGGGCGTTCCCTTTGTCATCGAGCAGACCAACCGCGGCGAACGCAGCTACGACCTGTGGTCGAGGCTGCTCAAGGATCGAATCGTCTTCCTCGGGACCGAAGTGGACGACTATGTCGCGAACCTGATCGTGGCCCAGCTGCTGTTCCTGGAAAAGGAAGACCCCGACAAGGACATTGACTTCTACATCAACAGTCCGGGCGGCTCCGTCACGGCCGGTCTGGCCATCTACGACGCCATGCAGATCATCAAGCCCGACGTGGCCACGATCTGCGTCGGCATGGCGGCCAGCATGGGCGCCGTTCTGCTGGCCGGAGGGGCGGCCAAGAAGCGGTATTGCCTTCCGCACGCCCGCGTCATGATCCATCAGGTCAGCGCGGGATTTCGCGGAACGACCGCCGATATCAATGTGCAAGTCAAGGAAATCAACCGATATATGGATACCTTGACTGGAATCCTGTCGAAGCACACGGGGCAACCCGAAGACAAGTTGCGGAAAGACGTCGACCGCGACTACTTCATGTCCGCCGAAGAGGCCCGGGAGTACGGCGTGGTGGACAGCGTACTGGCGCCGGGAACGCGATAGCCGCGAGAATTGCGTAACCCAAAGTGCCGACATGACGCCCGGTGACGGGCGCGATATAGTGAATGCGTTCTGGAGAACTGTCAACCATGCCAACCAACGAACGACGCGACCAGTGCTGCCTCTGCGGAAAGAACAAAGATCAGGTTCCCAAGCTGATCGTGGGCCTGCACGGCGCCGTGTGCTCGGAGTGCATTGACCTGTGCAACGACATCCTCTCCTCGGATGCACCGGCCGGCAAGCAGCCCGAAACACGCCCCATCATGGGCGAGATTCCCAAGCCGCGCGAAATCGTCGAGTTTCTCGACTCGTATGTGGTCGGTCAACCCGAGGCCAAACGAGCCCTCTCGGTGGCCGTCTACAACCACTTCAAGCGAGTCAACCACCCGCAGGACGACGGCGTCGAACTCCAGAAGAGCAACATCCTCCTGCTCGGCCCCACGGGAAGCGGCAAGACGCTTCTCGCCCAAACCCTGGCCAAGATGCTCCATGTGCCGTTCGCGATCGCGGATGCCACGGCGCTCACCGAAGCCGGATATGTGGGCGAAGACGTCGAGAACATCCTGCTCAAGCTCTATCAGGCCGCCGAGATGATGGACCCACACGACCCCAAGTCGGCGTGCGAGCGCGGCATCATCTACGTGGACGAGATCGACAAGATCGGTCGCAAAAGCGAG
>JACFNW010000255.1 GCA_019454665.1 Fimbriimonadaceae bacterium
ATGTGGGCGCGATCTATCTGCACCGGGGCGAGCCGTTCATCGTGGTGGCCTTCGACGAGGCGCGGGGAAGGGTGCACCTTGAGCCGAGCCGGGCGGATTACACCACGTCGCCCGTGATCCAAACCACGCTCTCGCCCACGACGCAGATCGGCGAGGTGGATCGGCCGCAGGGGCAACTGTCGCTGTTGGGGCTGGAGGTCACCGAGCAGGTGACGGGCTTCCGACGCAAAGCGATCCGGGGCGGCGACACTCTGGGCATCGAGGACCTCGACCTGCCGCCCATCCGGTTCAACACCGTGGGAGTGCGGCTGACCCTGCACCTGCGGGCCGAGCCCGACAACGAGCGGTTCCTCGGCGCGGTGCACGGGTTGGAGCATGCCGTCACGTCGGTCGCGCCCCTCGTCGCGGGATGCGACCGTTCCGACCTCGGCAGCGCGTGGTTCGCCCTGTTTCCGAACCCGCTGCATCCCTCCGTCTTCGTGTTCGACAAGACGCAAGGCGGCATGGGCTTGGCTGCGGCGCTCTACGAAAGGCGCGACGAATGGCTGACGATGGCGTTGGAGTTGTTGACCGGATGCCCCTGCGCCGACGGCTGCCCAAGGTGCCTCTTCCTCGCGCTATGCCCGGATTCCAACCGGCTGCTCGACAAAGATGCGGCCGTGGCGGTGCTTCGAATGCTCGTTGCCTGAGCCCGGATCGTGGGCCCGTGTTGCATTGAGCGAGCCCGTTAGGGCAACCTATGCCGACCCCATGAAGTTTGCAACCTCCATGCTCCGCGATTACGTGCGCACCGCCCTCGATGCGGAAGCGCTGGGCGATCTGCTGACCATGTCGGGTTTTGAACTGGAAGGGATCGAAGACGGCGCCGATCCCGTGCTCGACATCAAGGTGGTCTCGAACCGAGGCGACGGCCTTTCGGTGTTCGGGCTGGCCCGCGAGGTGCTCGCCAAGGACGCGAACGCCGAGCCGACCGACCTGTATCTCCGGGCCGCGGGCCGGTTCTCCGGTCCGGTGGAGCCAAACCAAGCCGGCAACTATGCCGGGGTCTCCATCGAGACGCCCAACTGCCGCCGCTACGCCGCCGCGATCTTCAAAGACGTGCCGCATGGCCAGGCGCCCGAGTGGGTGCGTACGCGGCTGGAAGCCGCCGGGATGCGCTCGCTGGGCCTGGTCGTGGACCTCACCAACTACGTGATGCTGGAGATCGGTCAGCCGCTCCACGCGTTCGACCTGAACACGCTGGCCCAACGGCGAATCGTCGTGCGGCAGGCTTGCGAGGGTGAGAAATTGACCACGCTGGACGGAGTCGAGCGCAACCTCAACCCCGGCATGATGATGATCTGCGATGCTGAGCGTCCGGTAGCCGTTGCGGGCGTGATGGGCGGCTTGGAGACCGAGGTCACCGACCAGACGCGCGACATCCTGCTTGAGTCGGCCAACTTCGTCAACACGTCGGTGCGCGCCACGCGCAAGGCTCTTGGGCTGAACACGGAGGCCTCGTACCGATTCGAGCGCAGCGTGGACCCCGAACTCGTCGTCGCAGCACTGAACCGCTTCTCCGAATTGCTGCGCGAATCCATCGGGCGCGATTGCCGCGTTCCGGGCGTGGTCGAGGCGTACCCCGGCAAACCCGAGCCCGTGACGGTGCGGCTGCGCATGGACCGCGTGCGGCGAATGCTCAACATGCCCGTCGAGGAAGATGAGGCTCGAGCCTATCTGGGTCGCCTCGGCTTCGGAGTCGCCCAGGCGGAAGGATCGCTGGAAGTCACCGTGCCCACGTGGCGGCCCGATATCGTGCGCGAGGACGACGTGATCGAGGAGATCGGCCGCATCCACGGCTACGAGAACATCCCTGAGTACCTGCCCGTCGGACAAGCTACGCCGGGCGGCGTGCGAGGCATCTACGCGTTCATTGATCAGATTCGTGAAGAGATGGTGCGCCTCGGTTTCGCACAGATCGTCAGCCACACGTTGCGCGACCAACATCCCCTCGACTTTGCCCCACACTGGCGCGCGAAGGTCCGCAACCCCCACTCGCCGGAGATCGCGTACCTGCGCGATTCGGTGCTGCCCAGCCTGGCCGACGCGGCCAAACGCAATGGCACGCGCAACCTCCACCTGTTCGAGATCGGCAAGGTGTTCGTGCGCGGCGAGATCCAGTACGACGAGAGTCCCGAACTCGGCATCATCAGCATTGGAGAACTCGAGCCGCCCTCGTGGCTCCACAAAGACAAGGCCGAGGCCAACTTCTACACGATGAAGGGCACGATGGAAGAGTTGGCCTCGCTGGTGCGCACGGACTTGGAGATTCTGCCCGTGGTCATCCCCGATCCGAGGTTCCACCCCACGCGGCAAGCGGCTCTGGTCACCACCGATCGCGTCCTCATCGGCGGGTTCGGCGTGATCCACCCCGATGTGGCGGAGAAACTGGACCTCCCGCCAACGACCGTCATGGCCGAGATCGACCTGCTGGCGTTCTACCGGGGCGACCACGACCATGTCACGCTCAAGCCGTTCAGCCGATTGCCCGCCGTCCGGCGCGATCTAGCCATCCTGGTAGCGAAATCCGTGCCCTACGCCTCGGTGGAGACGGCCATCCGAAAGGGTGCCGGCGACATGCTGGAGCGTCTGTGGCTGTTCGACGTCTACGAAGGACCGGGCGTACCAGAAGGCTCTCACAGTCTGGCCGTGGCGCTTCAACTGCGGCGGTTCGACAAGACGTTTACGGACGAGGAAGCGAACCAGGTGCGGGATTCGGTCGTGGCGGAGCTTTCAGCGCTCGGGGCGACCCTGCGCTGATCGTGGCTTCGATCGCCGCCCAGCCGAGAACGATCACGTAGAGGCTTCGCATGGCCATCGGCCAGAAGTGGTAGTGCTCGAACAGCTTGAGCCACGCCATGGGCAAGTAGGCCAGCCACGCTAGCGCCAACGCACCGATGGCAAGCGGCCAGCGTTTGCCGAGAGCGATCAGGGCCAAGACGTTTGCGGCGAGCGCGGCGAGGGCAAGCATCCCACCGCCGATGAAGAAGCCCTCCACCCCGAGGTCCAGGCTCTGAGCCATCGGCCAAACCTGCCGCAAACTGGGAAGAAGGGTCTCCAGCAAATCGAGAGCGACGTTGGTGCTGGACCGAAACTGTTGCTGCTGGTAGCCCGAGGGCTCGCTCGGCACCCACTGCATCCTGAGCACCACATAGAGAGCCAACCCACCCCAGAAGAGCGCCTGGACGGGCCACCTGGGTTTCGCCCCCTGCCACCGGAAGACGATGGCGACCCCCAACAAGCACGCGGGCACCATGACGGCCTGCTCGTAGCTGGCCAAGGCGAGCAGCAAGCCCATGACCGAGGGGATCAGCCATAGGGCGGGCCGTTTGGGCAGACGATCCAAGCGGGTGGTGCGCGTGGCTGGCGGATCGGTCGGCTGGAAGGGTGCCGGGTTCTCGCGCTGCCACGCCGCTTGACGCAGCCGCTCGTAGCGGGCATAGGACGCCAACGCGATCAGGGCAAAGACCGTCATGACGGTCGCCGTCCGGCCCGGCAACCAAGCCACATTGCGGCCATGGAGTGCGTACTGACCGGCGAGTTCCGAGCCGAACTGAACCCAAGCGCCCCAGACCAGGGCGACTCCAAACCACCGTGGCTCGGCCCGCTCCCGGAGCGAACGGAACAGGGCGGCCATGACGGCGATCCACACCAGCCATCGCACCCAAGGAACCAGCGCAACCGAGTCGTCGGCCACCCACAGGGCGAACAGCGAGCTGCCCAGAGCCGCTAGGCTCGGCCGATCGGTGAGTTCGCGCAGGAACCAGAACAGCAGCCAGACGCAGATCATGGCGATCAAGGCCTGGGTTCTGCCGTATCCGGGGGCCCAATCGCCGTAGAGTGCGTTGTCGAGTTCGAAGGCCAATGTGGAGACGGGGCGATAGAAGTGGTTCTCCAAGGGCCAATCGCCGGTGAACCAACTCAGCGGGTCGCCGCGCTCACGCACCTTGGCGAGCAGCACGCGGGTGTCGGTGTCGTCGAGCATGCCCGGATGCTCGGATCGCTGGAACCAGATGGACAGGCTCGCCAGCAGCGCAAGGGCGAAGGCGGGCAGCCAACGGTTCACAGGTCCGAACATACCCCGTACGAAGTCCCGTCCAG
>JACFNW010000256.1 GCA_019454665.1 Fimbriimonadaceae bacterium
CTGAAACGTTCTCGTGGCCGGGTGGATGCGCTTCTCCCTCGCACGGGGCGGGATCGCGGCCAGCACGCACTCGACGAGGTCGTTCGTCGTGCGGAGCGGGGCGGACCGGCGGCGTTCGACGATTTGCTTGGCGATGGCGCGTGCCCATCGCTCGTCGCCGTACTCGCGCAGGGCGTCCTCGATCTGGGCGGCGGTCAAGCGGTTGAGCAGGGCGGCCGCAGGCTCGCGGTCGTGTCGGTTCATCCGCATGTCGAGCGGCCCGTCTTCGAGGAAGCTGAGGCCCCGGCCCGGATCGGCGATCTGCGCGCTGTTCAGGCCCAGATCCAACAAGATGCCGTCGGCCGAAGCCACACCCAGATCGGCGAGCCGGGCGGGAACGGAGCGGTAGTCGTCCCGGACCAGGTGCAACGCCTTGAGGGGCGTTCCGCTCAGGCGCTCGCGGGCGCGCTCGAGCATCGCCCCGTCCCAGTCGAATCCGACGAGCGTGCCCGTGGGGCCGACCCGTTCGGCCAACACCGACGCATGGCCCCCCAGGCCGATCGTGCCGTCCACGACCGTATCGCCAGGCTGGGGATCGAGAAACCCCATCACCTCGGCGAGCATCACGGGCTCGTGTTCGCCGGGCTTGGCGGTCTCGCGCGGGACGGAGAGCAGGGAACCGAACACGGCGATCACGCTTGGCCTCCCGGGTTCATCTGGGCGGCGAGCCGCTTGGCTTCCTGCAGCCGCTCGTGGACGCCGTACTGCACGGGGTCCCAAATCTCGAGGTAGTCGCCACAACCGAGGACGATGACGCTCTTGCCGATCTTGGCTTGCTCGCGGAGGCGGCGCGGAATCATGACGCGGCCTTCGGTGTCGCAAGTGAGATCGTCTTCAGCGGAGCCGAACACCAGGCGGTTCTCGGGGCGGGCCTGCCGCTCGCGCACGCTGCCGGACATCAGTTCGGCGACGACGGATTGCCAGGTGTCTTCGGGATACACGGCGATGCAACCGGTCTCGGCGTAGGCCATCACGAACGTCTTGCCGAGGCGAAGACGCTTCTTCTCCCGGATCAGCAACCGTCCTTTGGCGTCGATGTTCGCTTCGTCGGTGCCGATCAGGGGCTTGAAGGCCGGAGCGTTGGAGTCCTGCATTGCACCCTGAAGGAGGAGGGGAGTTGGGAACGATCCGAGCGGGTGCCATCCCTAGCGACCCGCCCGCATCAATTCGGCAAGAGCACCCTGCCTCAGCGGCTGGGGACCTCGGCCATCCGTTGCCAAGTCCCAAGCTACGAGGGTCATTATAACAAGGATTGGGACAAAAATGGGTCTTACCGACACGAATTTCACAAAAAGTTCTACAGTATACAGGATAGTAGACATAGTTATACTGCACATGATACTACATGATTGGCAGAGGCGGTCTAGTATTCTAGTTCATTGAGTATGCACCAACCGTCAATGCGTCATGCGCCGCCGTGGTGTCGTTCTGTCCCAATAAACCGCCAATACTCGGGAGGAACCCGCGCCGAGGGTGCGCGTTAGCCGTCTTTCAGGCCGCTGGAGGCCAGGCTCTCGACGATTTGCCTCTGGAAGAGGAAGAAGAGGACCAGCACGGGGAGGATCGAGATCATCGCGCCCGCCATCTGCACGTTCTCCTTGCCGGGGAAGCGGCCCTGAAGCATGGCGATGACCAGCGGCAGGGTGAATTTGCGCTCGTCCAGCAACACGATGAGCGGTCCGAGAAAGCTGTTCCAAGAGCCGAGGAACGTCAGGATGCCCAACGTCGCGAGCAAAGGCTTGGAAAGGGGCAGCACGATGCGGAGAAAGATGCCGAAGTCGCGGCAGCCCTCGATGCGCGCGCTCTCCAGAAGGCTGTCGGGGATCTTCTCGATGAATTGCCGCGCCAAGAACACGCCGAACGCGCCCGCCATGCCCGGCACGATGAGCGGGAGCCACGAGTCGAGCCAGCCGAAATCCCGAAGCAACAGGAACCCGGGCACCAACAACACCGCGCCCGGGATCATCATCGTCGCCAGCAGACCGAGGAAGATGGCGTCGCGCCCGGGGAAACGGTGCTTGGCGAACGCGTACCCTGCCAGCGTGCAGAAGAACAGCGTCCCCGCCGTGGTCACGACGCCGACGACCAGACTGTTCCACGTGGCGCCCAGCACCAGACCGGCGTCGAACAGCTCGGCGTAGGGCTGAGTGGTCGGCTCCTGCACCACGAGGCTCAGGTGCGGGCTGGCGATCTCCTGGTTCGACTTGAACGACGTGACCACCATGTAGTAGAAGGGGAGCGCCAGCAGCGCTGCCCCGACCGCGAGGATCAGCACGGTCGCCCACCGTTCGGTCCGCTTGGTCTTCACGCTCGATCCCCCCGCTGGTAGACGAGAACTTGGACCAGCGTCAGCGCCAGCACCAAGACGAACAGAACGTAGGCCGCCGCCGCCGCCTTGCCCATCTCCAGCGCCTCGAAGCCCTTGTGGAAGATGAGCGGCACCACGGTCAGGGCGGCATCGTTGGGGCCGAACCGCGCCCCCGCGTCGCCACCCTTGCCGGCGAGGGTGTAGATGGTCTCGAACACCTGGAACGAGCCGATGACGCCCAGCACCGTGACAAAGAACACCTGTGGTCGGATGCCGGGCAAGGCCACGTGCCAGAAGCGGCTCGCCGGCCCGGCACCGTCGAGGTGCGCGGCTTCGAACAACTGGTTGGGCACCTGCTGCAACCCCGCAAGGAACACGAGAATGGTGAACGCCAGCCCGTGCCAGATGGCGAGGACGATGACGCAATCGAGGAACGTGTGTTCGGAGAGCAGGAACGGCACGGGGTCCTTGACCCAGCCGAGCGAGAGCAGCGCCGAGTTCAGCCACCCCTGCGGGCCGAACAGGAACAACTGCGAGAAGATGAGCGCCACCGAGACCACGCTGGTGACCAGAGGCGAAAAGTAGAGGAACCTCCAGAAACGCTGGCCCGCCAGGCGCGTGTTGAGGAGGTACGCGAACAGCAGGCTCAGCACGATGCCGGTCGGCAGGGTCCAGACGACGTACTTGAGCGTCCGCACCAGCCCCCTGCCGAGATCGCCCGACGCGAACAACTCTTCGTAGTTTCGCCATCCGACCGCTTGGGCCGTGGACAGCGGCAGGACCGGATGGTAGTCCGTGAACGACAGCAGCAACGCCGTGGCCGCCGGGATCCCGACGAACACCACGGCAAGCACCACGGGCACGGCCACATACAAATAGGGCAGAACGTGCTTCCGCAACCGGGGACGGAAGGCGACCGCTGCCGCCATCGCGAGCAGTCCGACGCCTGCCGTCCACTTGACGCCGTCGAGCAGGCTGGCCTTGCGCTCGTAGGCGTCCAGGTTCTGGATCACATCGAGGTTCCGCTCGCGGTGGCGTCGGTCGGCTTCTGCCAACGTGGCTTCCGCCCGTGGAGCGGCCTCTTCGTAGAGTTGCCGCAGTTTGTCGGCGGTGCGGGTTTCGATGGCGGCCTTCAGGTCGGCGTGCTGTCCCTTGCCGAACGCTTGGATCAGCGCATTGCGGCGCAACCCGGTTTGGGCGGCTGCAGCGTCGATTTGGTCGCGGATGAACGTCCCCATCTGATCGAGCACGTTCGATTCGATCCGCCCGACTTCGGCGCTCCCTTGCAGGATCGGGACGGAGCCGAACGATTGGTACGCCTCGGCGACCACTCGTTTGGCTTCTTGGACCTTCGCGAGTTCGTCTTGCGCCCAGAACGCGTCGTTCTCGGGCTCCCAAAGGGCGGCGATCCCGGGGATCATCAGGCCCGAGTCTTGGCCCCGGCTCATTCGGTGGAGCACCATGAACCGCTGGGCTTCCGGCGAACTCAGGTAGCGCACCCACTCGAACGCCTCCCGCGGGTGCCGCGACTTGCGGAATACGACATAGGTGAGCCCGCCCATGATGTTGTACGGCTCGCCGTCGTCGGCCCTCGGCCAAGGAAGCACGCCCATCTTGTCGACCATTTCGGGAGCGAGGTTGCGGATCAGATCGGCGGTGGCGTGCAGGTCCACGATAAGGGGCACCGCGATGTCGGGCTCGTCGGATCGGAACATTCCTGCGGCGCGCGATCCCAGGTCCTTGCCGGGCGAATCGTGCATGTGCCAGAGGCGGAGGGCTTGCAGCA
>JACFNW010000257.1:0-372 GCA_019454665.1 Fimbriimonadaceae bacterium
CAGGTGTATTGCGACATCTTCTGCTCATAGCCCGTTTCGATCGTTGCCCCGCCGGACGAGATCAGGATGGGCTTGGTGTAAGGCATATCGCCGTTGGGATTGACGTCGCCGTTGGGCAGCGTCGGTGGCGTGAAAACCCCGCCGTAAGCGCTCAGGGCCAACGCCCCGTTCGGCAGCAAGACATGCTCCACGTTGAGGTCTCGGCGATGAAACTCCTCGGGATGCGTCCAGACCGAGTAGTCCACGACCGTAGGCGCCCCGCCTGGACCCTCTGCAAGACGGAAGCGGCGGACTTCGTTCGTATAGGTTTGGGTCTCGTTGGGCATGAGGTAGACCCCGTTGAAGTCGTGGCCGCAAACGAGATAGAAGAAC
>JACFNW010000257.1:382-4118 GCA_019454665.1 Fimbriimonadaceae bacterium
GGAGCTCGCCGCCGGTCACCCGCATCCGCTCGTCCTGCGAGGTCTTGATCGCACTCGAGGCGAGCGAGGTGTCGTTGGATTTGACCGCCGCGATGACCGTGGGCAGGTGGATGCGGCTCACGGCAGGATAGGTCTGGCGCGGGCCAGCCGAGGACTGCCCGTAGCCGCCCACGACCACGAGGTCTTCGCCATCCTGCGTGGTGTTGGTGTTGGCCGAGAGGAGATGGTCCTTGGCCAGCGTCGCGATGGACAGGTTCGCAATCGCCATCGTCCACACGTTCTGGCCGGGTTTGCCCAACGGCTGGAACACGACGAGGTGTGGGTTCGCCGAGCCGCGCGAGAAGTTCGAACCCGGTGGCGTGAACCCGTGGAACCCGTTGGTCCGCCCGCTGACGAACACCCAATGGCCCCCGTGCTCCCCGAAGGCGAACGAGTGCATCGCCGGCAACGCGTCGAACCGCCCCGAGGTGTCCTCGACGAACGAAAGCGCATACGGCACGCCCGCGTTGTCCTGCGCTACGGCGCACAGCGAGAGAGCGACGCCCATCAAAACGCCGCAATTCCTTCCACAGCCCATCCGCCTCAGGATACCGACCCGCGCCGCCTGTGGATGCTGAACTCAGGATCGCGCCGCGCGGTCGAGTTCGTCGAGCCGGAAGCGGACGCTCAGGATGTACGGCGGCTGCCCTTCGGTCCAGTGCCCGTAGGTTGTTGCTACGAACGTACCGTCAGGCAGGAGTTCGAGTCCACTGTAAGCGCAGTCCCAATCGTGCTTGTTGTCCTTTAATCGGAAGCGCAACTGGCCGGGACGACCGTTGACGATGTCCTCCCAGCGACCGACCCATCCCACCCAGTCGCCGACCGTCGGGCTGGCTTTGTCCGTGTCCCGAAACACGACGACGAGCCGCCCATCGGGAGCGTACTTGGCCACGTGGCGGTCGCCGGTCAGGGCTTTGGGCAGTTCGCGCGGCCACGACCACGTCTTGGCTTCGTCGGTGGTGAACATGACGTGCGAGTTGCGGACGCGCTTGTTCTCGCGCAGCAGCATGGCGAGGGTCTTGCCGTCCGGCGAGCGCACGGCGCCCGGCTCGCACAGGTGGATGTCCGAACTGCCCCAGATCGCCTCGGGGTAGGACCACGTCTTGCCGCCATCGGCTGTGAACGACTGGAGCAGGGTCATGTGCGGTCCCGCCGGGCCGCCCGCATGGAGGAACCGGCCATCGTCGTGGAACAGGGCGACGTAGCGACCGTCGGCCAGCCGCTCGACGCTGCTCATCACCACGATGCCGCCCCACGTGCCGACGGGTTCGAGCGGTCCCCACGTCGCACCGTCGTCCTCGCTGATGGCTCGTCGCGCGGGGTTCAAGCCGGACCAAAGGATCAACCTCGCCTTGCCGTCCGGTCCGGTCAGCCGGTGAATGGTGGGCGTTTCCAGGCTGGTCGCCCAGTTCTCGGGCGTAGGCAAGCGGTCGCCCCACGTCTTGCCGCCATCGGTCGAGCGCTTAAAGAGAATCGCGCCTCGTCCGTGGCCCTTGGGATACACGCAGAGGATGGTCTTGCCGTCGGGCAGCAACAAGGTCGTGGGGTGTCCGAGGTACTGCCCCGCCTCGCGGTCGACGACCACTTGGCGGTGGGTTTCGGCGTCAAGGTCCACGAACGGCATGGGCTGGGAGGCGGCGAGCGCCATGGAGAAGCACAGCATTTCGGACTCAGTATGCGCGACTCAGTCCCATTCCTCAAGCACCGTAGCCAGCCGTTCGACCTTCTTCACTTCCTTCGGCGGGATCCCAAAGGGCTCAAGCAGACTCTTGGTGAGCGCGACCTGGCGATCGCTCAGGCAACACAAGGGGACATCCAGAAACTAGCCCAGCTCCTCGTTCAGGCCAAACTGGGTGTACCCGCACTCAATCGGGCGACAAACCGCAACACGGAACGACGAGTCACCATTGGCATGAGGAATCCCATTGTAAACGAAACGGCCAAGGTTCACATACGCTAGAGGCAACCTCACGTCGTCACTCCTACAGGAGTCCCGCACCCACGAGCATGCCTCACCCAACTATTATGTACCGCTTCGGCCAAAGTTCTTTCGCAGAATCAAGAAATCCATCGAATTCACCGTGCCGTCTCGGTTTAGGTCCGCCCTCGGGTTCCAGTTCGACGAATTCGAGGACGAGCCGAATGCCGTACGAAGCGTCAGAAAATCCAAGATGTTCACCGTGTTGTCTCCGTTGACGTCACCATTCTTCAGGTCGAAGATCAATCCCTCTTGACCCTCGGGTGCCACAAGAATCGGACCGATGGTCTCACTTAGCCACGTCGGAACCTGTGCCGTGATCCGGTACACGCCGGCTGGCGGCGCTGGAAACGAAAACTCGCCACTTGGACCCAAAGGAACCGTCCAAGGACCATATGAGGTGTCTGTTCCAACCAGCTTCGCTGTGACCGCAACCGTGATCCGGTTCAGACTAGAGATGTCCTGGAGCGTCGCAGTACCGAGCACAGCCGGAGCCCTAGAAACCAAACTGTGCTCATAACCACAAGCGATCGTTGTTGCGTTCGACAGCCAAACCGCTTGCACCGGTGCAGTTTGGGTCGTCGTGGTGCCGTCGCCAAGCCGTCCGTCAACGTTGTATCCCCACACCCAAACCGTACCGTCGCTCAGCCGTGCCAAACTGTGGATACCTCCTGCCGCAACCGACGTTGCGTTCGCCAGGCCGACGACCGGTACTGGGGTCAGGCGGACATTCGTGGTGCCGTCGCCGAGTTGGCCATATTGGTTCCCTCCCCAAGCCCATACGCTACCATCGCTCCGAACTGCCAAGCTGTGCCCGGCAGCAGCAATGGCCACTGCATCGGTAAGACCCACAACCTGGACAGGTGACAGACGACCTGTCGTCGTGCCGTCACCAAGGGTACCGCCGTTACCCCACGCCCACACGCTACCATCCCGTCGAATGGCCAAACTGTGTCCAGCACCCGCCGCAATCGCCACTGCATCGGTCAAGCCGATAACCTGGACAGGTGACAGACGTCTCGTCGTCGTTCCGTCGCCAAGCTGACCATATTCGTTGCTCCCCCATGCCCAAACTGAGCCGTCACTCCTAAGAGCGAGACTATGGTGGCTGCCTGCTGCGATAGCCGCGACTCCCGGCAGACCCACCATCGTCCACACAGGTGTTGAACTTCCAGTCGTTGTTCCGTCGCCAAGCTGGCCGTATTCATTGCTCCCCCATGCCCAGACTGAGCCGTCGCCCCTGAGCGCGATACTGTAGTCGCGACCAGCGGCGACATCAATAACACCGGTCAGCCCGAGAGTCTGCGTTGGGGTCAAGCGATCGGTGATCGTTCCGACGCCAAGTTGGCCCCTCTCGTTATGGCCCCAGGCCCAGACAGTGCCGTCTATCCGAAGCCCGAGGCTGTGAGAAGCGCCCCCTGCTAAAGATGTTGCGCTACGGAGTCCTTCCGTCCACCGCAAGGCCCTTCGTGGTCCAAGCACTTCGGTGAACCCCACGACGACGGAGCCGTCGGCTGACACGTCCCACGGATATGAGACGGATCCTGGTGTCCCCAAGTCCCGCATACCCGTGAGCGCGGTCCACCGAAACCCCCTACCCTGTCCCGACTGGTCCTGTGTCCAGCCGACGATGACGGATCCGTCATGTGACACACTACCTGACATAGACATGGGTCCCCCAAGCGTCCCCAAGTCCACCATTCCAGTTGAAGCAGTCCA
>JACFNW010000258.1 GCA_019454665.1 Fimbriimonadaceae bacterium
GATGCCGGCATCCTGGTCGCCTTGGCGCCGTTCATCGGTTCGGACATGGTCGGCAAGATCGCCCGCCGCGTGTGGGAACCCAAACCGGCCACGGCACCCGAGCCTCCGGTCGAACCCGAGCCGCCTGTCGCTCCGGAGCCGCCCGTTGCCGCCGCCGAGCCCGCTGCTTCGGTCGAGACGACGTTGGAGGCGGCCTCCTCGCGCGAACAGTTGGAGGCCATTCTCGCCGCGCTCCGCGACCCAACGCTGCCACCCGAGCAGCGCGCCGAGATCGCGTTGCGCCTTGCCCAGTCGGTCGGCCCGTAACGGTCGGACCCCTTCCAGCGACGCCCCGGCCCGAGCTCAGTTCGTCGGTTGCAGGTCGTAGGACACGTGCCGCCCCAGGTAGGGGATCGGGGTGTCCACGAAGTCCGCGACGGTCTCGAGGTCGGGGTGCACGAACAGCGCCTCCGTTCCCTTGGGGAAGGTCAGCTTCTCGTGCAACGGCCACCAAGAAACCCAGTGGATCATCGCGATCATCGGGCGCGGCTGGTCGGTGTGGTTCGGCATCCCGGCGTGCCACATCCTCATGTCGCGGATGATCACGCTGCCGGCCCGCATCTTCGGTTGAACGGGCGGGCGGATCGCCCGCTGGGCCTCGATGCGTTCGGGCGAAACCTTGATGTCGCCGTCTTGCATCGCCACCGACGTGTCGAGGTGCGTCCCCGGCCACAGTTCGATGCTGCCGTTGCGCGCGTCCATGTCCACCATGGGCATGTTCACGATGAGCGCGTAGGGCGGCGTGGCGTGTTCGGTGTTCGGCCACAGGTGGCCCATGTCGGCGTGGACGGGCTGTCGCTGGGTGCCGTGCGCCAAGGCCGTGTTGCCGCTGTAGAACGCGTTCTTCATGCCTTGCCCCATCACCGAACTGGTGAGCTGAACCACGAACTCGTTGACCAGCACATCCCGGAAGAGGTACTCGGCCATGGGGGGCGGGTCTTGCTGGACGTTGCTGCGCGTGAAGTTGAACGGCGTGTCCGTGCGCGACAAGATGGCGGGCAGGTCCTCGAACATTCGGTCGCGGATTTTCGCGATGTGCTCGGGGTCCACGGCGTCTTCGATCGCCACCATGCCGTCGCGCAGGATGGCCTCGCGCCCGCGCATGACTGTTTCGGGATCGAATCGGCCCCGCTCGCGTTCGGCGGCAGAAATGGTCAGGGTGACATAGGGTTCGTTCATGGCGGCTCCTCGCTTGTCATCGTACCGCTCGGCACCATTGGACGCGCGTGTCCGTCCGTAGGATGTGATCGAACGGTTGTTCGGAGTGTCTCGCGCGGGCTCGACGGTGAGGACGGAGGTCCTCGCCGGGGTGACCACGTTCGTGACGATGGCCTACATCCTGGTGGTCAACCCCGCCATCCTCGAAGCCGCCGGCGTGCCCAAGGGGCCGAGCTTCACCGCCACCGCCATCGTGGCCGTGTTCGGGACGTTGCTGATGGGCCTGCTGGCCAATCGTCCGTTCGCCGTCGCACCCTACATGGGCGAGAACGCGTTCATCGCGTTCACCGTCGTGGGCTCCATGGGCTTGGCGTGGGGTCAGGCGATGGCGGCCACGTTCGCGGCGGGTGTGTTGTTCCTGTTGCTGACCGTCACGCACGTCCGCCGCTGGCTTGCGGACGCGTTGCCGAACTCGCTGAAGGCAGCGTTTGCTGTGGGCATCGGCTTGTTCCTCAGCCTGATCGGCCTCGGCCAGATGGGCGTGGTGGCGCTCGGCCAACCGGGCGGCGCACTGCTACGGCTAGGCGATCTTTCTCAAGGGCCGACGATTCTCAGCCTGGTGGGCTTCTTGGCGATGGCGATCGCCGTCCAGCGGCGCATGCCGGGAGGCATCCTCGTCGTGATCCTCGCGCTCGCGGCGGCCATGTTTGGACTGGGTTGGGCTGCGCCACCGACCTCGTTCGCGTCGCCGCCGCCCTCGCCCGCGCCGATCATGATGCAGCTCGACTTCTCGAACTGGGCTTCGGTCGCGTTCCTGCAGGTCGTGCTGGTGGTGTTTGTGATGGCGTTTCTCGATACGATGGGCACGTTGCTCGGCCTCGCCCAACGCGCGGGGATGCTCGACGAGCACGGCAACCTTCCCGACGTGCAGAAGCCGTTGCTCGTCGACGCCAGCGCCACGACGCTTGCCCCGCTGGTGGGCACGACGGTGAGCGGCGCGTACATCGAGAGCGCGGCGGGCATCGAATCGGGCGGCCGAACCGGCTTGACCGCCGTCACCACGGGGCTGCTGTTCCTCTTGGCGATGGTCTTCTCGCCCGTGCTCACGGCCATCCCGGCGCACGCCTACGCCCCGGCGCTGGTGCTGGTGGGTGTGTTCATGGTCTCGGCGGCGAAGCACCTGCCGTTCGACAGGACCGAGGAACTGGTGCCGGCGTTCACCGTGGTCGCCCTGATCTCGTTCACCTACAACATCGGCATCGGCATGGCGGCCGGATTTGTCGTGTATCCAGTCACGATGCTGGCGGCGGGCCGAGCCAAGGACCTGAACGCGGGCGTCTGGGCGATGTTCGTGTTGTGTCTGGGGTTCTTCCTGGTATCGGCCCGGGGACACTGAGCGCAAGCGGTACCCTTGAACCAATGCGCATCGTGGTGGTCGGGTCTGGCGGCAGGGAACACGCCCTCGCTTGGAAGCTCTCGCAAGAAGCCGAAGTCGTGGTCTCGCGGGGCAATCCCGGCATCGCGCGCGAGTTCGAATGCGAAAGCGATCTCGACGCTCTCTGCGAGCGGTTCGAACCAGACCTCGTGGTCGTCGGACCCGAGGCTCCGCTGATCGAAGGCTTGGCCGACCGGCTCCGCGCGAAGGGACTCGTCGTGTTCGGTCCGGGGGCCGACGGGGCGCGGCACGAGGGCTCCAAGGCGTTCTCGAAAGCGCTCATGGCTCGGGCCGGCGTCCCGACAGCCGAGTTCCGCACGTTCCAAGACCCAATCGAAGCCAAACGTTACGCTGAAGCGCGTTACGCCGAGGAGAGGCAACTGGTCGTCAAAGCCAGCGGCGCGGCGATGGGCAAGGGCGCGATCCTGCCGCCCGATCTCGCCGGGGTTCTCGAGACCATCGAAGACCTCATGATCCGCAAGTCCCTTGGCGAAGCTGGAACCACCATCGTACTGGAAGAGCGGCTGATGGGTCGAGAGTTCAGCCTGATGAGCGTTTGCAACGGCAGCGAGTTCGTCAGCCTGCCAGTGGCGCAAGACTACAAGCGCGTGGGCGACGGAGACATGGGTCCGAACACGGGCGGCATGGGCAGCGTTTGTCCCGCCGAGTGGGTAACTCCCGAGTTGATCGCCAAGACCGAGGAGCGACTGGTGGCCCCCATCCTGCATGCCATGCGCGAAGCCGGCATCGAGTACCGGGGGACGTTGTTCACCGGCGCGATGGCCGTGGACGGCGAGCCCTGTTGCATCGAATACAACGTCCGGTTCGGCGACCCCGAGATCCAGAGCATCGTCGCCGCGATCGGGGACGGCTTCGCCGACCTGCTCTTGCGCGCCGCACGCGGCGAACCTCTGCCACCGGCCCCGGTCCAGGAGCGGTGTGTGGTGAGCGTGGTCTTGGCCAGCGCCGGTTATCCGGGCGAATACCGCAAGGGCGACCCCATCTCGCTGCCTACCCCGCAGGAAGACGCTCGGTTCTTCTTCGCAGGAGTGGGTTCGGATGGGGTCGGTCTGCTCACCCAGGGCGGGCGCGTGCTGGCGGCGACCGGTGTCGGCGCAAGCGTTGCCGGGGCGCGGGCTGCGGCCTATCGCGCGGCGAGCGGCGTCTCGTTCGAGGGCATGCAGTACCGGCAGGACATCGCGCTTTGAACGACGTGATCGTCCTGGTGAACGTTCTGGGCGTGGACGCCACGGGCAAGAGCACGCTGTCCAGCCACCTCGCCGACCGCAAGGCGTGCACGATCCAGGACACAACGTTTGCCTTGGACCGTCTCGACGAGTTCTCGAGTTGTTTCGTCGGGCAGGGCTTGGTCGAGTCCATCCACGGCACCAACTTGGGCTTGCGCCTGAGCGGAGACGCCGTGAGCCGAATCGCCGACACGATGGCCATCCTCGCCGACTGCACGTTCTCGCTCGAAGTCGCGCTC
>JACFNW010000259.1 GCA_019454665.1 Fimbriimonadaceae bacterium
GTTCGACCCCGCAGGAGCGCCTCGCCCGCGCCGAACTCAAGCAGCGGCTGGAGCAACTCGTTCCGACGCGACTGGCTCCCCGGACGCCAAGCTCGAACCTGTTGCCGATGAACGAAGTGGTCGAGCCCTACCACTGGACCGACGACGAGGGCTCGCACAGCACCCTGGACGTGCGGTTCGTGTCCCAATCCATCTGCAAGTACCAAGTTCAGAAGATGGTGGGTGCCGAGTGGACCAACGTGAGCGACGAACTGCAAGGGCACAACGGCCAAATCCTCGTGAGCTTGCCGTTCGAGGACCCGACGCCCGAGTTTCGCGTGGTGCGGACGTTGTTGCCTGCCTAGCGAAAGCAGCAGGAATACGGCGGCCCAGCGGCGAATAAACGGTCATGGACCCCAGCAGTTCAAGCGTGTCCAGCCAGCGCATGGTCTGGTTGATGATCCTTGGTGCCTTCACCATCCAGCCGGCGTTGCTCTACGTGTTCGTCGGGAAGAACGCTGCTCCGCGCCCCGATGGCCAGAGCGTGGTTTTCGAGGCGTTGGCGGTCGCCGCGCTTGCGGCAGCCGTGTTCATGGGCGTGCAGGTTCTCCGTCCAAGAGGCGAGCTTGGCGAGCAACCCGTGGTGCCGCCGGTGGCGAAGTGGCAACCGCAATCACTGATCGCGATGGCGTTCGCCGAACTCGCATCGCTGCTGGCGATCTTCATCGTCGGTGGCGACCGCATGCTGGTCTATGTGGCGGCGACCGTCGTGGTGATCCTGGCGACGATCCTTCCGGCGGGATTGGCCTACTTCTCCGCGCTCGAAGCGCAGCAATCCGGGTCCCAGTAGGTGGTTCGGGAGGCATCGCCCCAAGTATGCTAACGAGCGTCCATGCAACCCTTACGGATCGGCATCGTCGGCTGCGGCAACATCAGCGGCATCTACTTCCAGAACGCCACCAAGTTTCGTCCCCTTGAAGTCGTCGCCTGCGCCGACCTCGACATCGAGCGGGCCAAGGCGAAGGCCGCCGAGTTCAAAGTCTCCAAAGCCGTCGAGCCCGACGCCCTCTACGCCGACCCCGAGGTCGAGTTGGTGGTGAACCTGACGATCCCTAACGCCCACCACTCGGTCGCCAAAGCGGCTCTGGAAGCGGGGAAGCACGTGTACAACGAGAAGCCCCTGACCATCCAGCGGGCGGAGGCGCAAGAGGTGTTGGCGCTGGCCGAATCCAAGGGCCTACTGGTCGGGTGCGCCCCCGATACGTTCCTGGGAGCCGGTCTGCAAACGTGCCGCCGCGTGATTGACTCGGGCGAGATCGGAGACGTCGTGGCGGCCGAAGCGTTCATGATGTGCCACGGCCATGAGAGCTGGCACCCCGACCCCGCGTTCTACTACAAGAAGGGTGGCGGTCCGATGTTCGACATGGGGCCCTACTACCTCACGGCCTTGGTCCATCTGATCGGCCCGATGAGCCGGGTCTCGGCTTCGGCGCGCGCCTCGTTCGCGCAGCGCACGATCACCAGTCGGCCCAAGCATGGCGAGGTCATCGAAGTCGAGGTCCCGACGCACCTGAGTTGCACGATCGACTTCGCAAACGGCGCGATCGCCACGGTCATCCAGAGCTTCGACGTGTGGGCGCACAAGCTGCCTTGCATCGAGGTCCACGGCACCAAGGGCTCGATGATCGTCCCCGATCCGAACGGGTTTGGGGGCGAAGTCTTGGTCAAAACCGCGGGCGATGCCGATTGGCGAGCGGTGCCGTTGGATGCAGGCTTCCCAGAGAACTCGCGCGGCTTGGGCGTTATGGACATGGCCTATGCCATCCGGAAGGGCCGCGCGCACCGGGCGAGTGGCGCGCTCGCCTACCACGTGCTGGACGCCTTTCACGCGTTCCACGAATCCAGCGACGAGGACCGCCACGTGAGGCTGACGTCCGGGGTGCCCCGACCCGAGCCGTTGCCTGCAGGCTCGGGCCCCGACGAACTGGCGGGATAGACGCATGAACTACGTGCTGCAGGGCATTGCCCGAGTCGCGAGCGATCGGACCTTGTGGCCGTATGTCGTGAAGCCGGTCGCCTATGGAAGCGCCGCCTATCTGGTGCTCCTGATCATCGGCGTTGCGGTCGTGCGCCCGTGGGTGCAGCGGTGGGCGGCCCTGTTCACCGATCCTATGGCAGCCGGGGCGGTGTCGGTCGGCGGTTGGCTGATGTTCGCGTTGGTCTGGGTCTTCTTGTCCGGCGTGGTTTTCATGACTCTGAACGGCATCTTCGCCGGGTTCATCTGGGACAAGCTCAGCGAGCGCATCGAAGCGGAGGAGCTGGGCACGGTCGCCAAGTGCCCGCTGACGCCGGTTCAGACATCGCTGGACATGGTCGGACGGGTGGCTCTTGCGACGCTCGTCGGCTTTGCCGGGTTGCTGGCGTCTTGGATGTTCCCCGTGGTCGGGCCCTTGGTTTTGGTGGGTGGCCTGGCCCTGCTCGACTTCACTTGCGGCGTGTATCTGCGGCGAGGGAAGCGGCTCGGCAACCAACTGGTCGGCGTCTGGAAGTTGCCCGGCGCGTTGGGCTTCGCCGTAGGGGCGGGCCTGGTCACGCTCATCCCGTTCGCCACTGTGCTGCTCTTCCCGGGCTTGGTGGTTGGAGGTACGAGACTGGCCGCTCGCGGACTGGGCAGGTAGACTGTTTTCCGTTGAGGTTTGAGCCCTCGGCGAACGGCGGTTGTCGCCGTGCGCGGTCGTCCAGACTGGGTGGCCCCGTCGAGCGAGCCCACGCAGTTTTTCCAATGGCGAAACCCTCTTACGATCAAATCGCGCACCAGTTCGCCGATGTGCTGAACCACTCCAAAAAGGTCCTGATCGGGACCCATATGAACCCAGATGGCGATACGATCGGCAGCGCTCTGGCCCTCTCGCACTACCTGGACGGACTGGGCAAGCCCAACGATGTGGTCTGCCACAACGAGGTCCCCTCCAATCTGAGGTTCTTGCCCGGTGTCGAGCGGATCAAACAGGGCACGGAGGCGACCGATCACGATCTGGCCCTCATCGTGGATATGGATTCGCTCGAACGATTGGGCAGCCTCCGGTTCATTTTCGAGCGTGTGCCCCGAAGCGTGGTGCTCGACCACCATGTGCCGCACGAAGCCCCCGGAGACCTGCGGCTCGTGGACACCGATGCCTCGGCGACTGCCGTGATTCTGGCGAACACTTTGTTTGCGATGGATGCGCCCATCACCAAGGAGATGGCGACGTGTCTGCTGACGGGCATCGTCACCGACACGGGCAGTTTCCGCTTTCGCAACACGAATCCCGAGGCGCTGAGCGTGGCCGCGAGGCTCATCGAGCAGGGCGGCGACATCAACCAAGTCTCGGAGGAGATCTACCACCGCAAGCCGTACAGCAGCGTCAAGCTCCTGGGCCACATGCTCGACACGATGCACCTCGAATGCGACGAGCGCCTGTGTTGGGGGGCGCTGGCGATGGAGGACTTCTGGAACGCCGGTGCCAGCGACACCGACACCGAGGGCTTCGTGAACGAGTTGTTGGCGATCAAGACCGTCCAAATCGCGGCGCTGCTGCGCGAGCACAAACCGCTCCGCATCCGCGTCAGCCTGCGTTCTCGGGGCCACTACGACGTCGCCGCCGTGGCGCGCGAGTTCGGAGGCGGTGGGCACCACAATGCGGCAGGGTGTTCGTTCGAGTGCCCGCTTTCGGAAGCCACGGACATGGTTGTGGAGAGGCTCAAGAAGTGCTTGGCATCCTCCTGATCGCCAAGCCGCAGGGGCTGACCTCGCACGACGTCGTGGCCATCGTGCGGCGACGGCTCAAAACGAAACGTGTCGGGCACGCGGGCACACTGGACCCCCAAGCCACCGGCCTTCTGGTGGTGGCCGTCGGAGCCGCCACTCGATTCCTCCAGTACCTGCCGCTCGAACCCAAGGAGTACACCGCCGAGTTCACCTTCGGCGTCGCCACCACCACGTTCGATGGAGAGGGCGTGGTCACGAAGGAGGGCCCCGTGCCGCAGGACCTGGCTGCGAGGGTGCTCGCCGAGTTGCCGAAGTATCAGGGCCTGATCGAGCAACTTCCGCCGATGTACAGCGCCGTCAAGAAAGACGGAAAGCCGCTCTA
>JACFNW010000260.1 GCA_019454665.1 Fimbriimonadaceae bacterium
GCGGAAGCCCCCGAAGTGCGCGCCGATGTAGAAGTCGGAGTTCAAGATCTCGGGCGCCCCGGCGGAATCGGCGATCAGGCGCTTGTAGGCCTGCAGTTGCCCGTGGTAGCGGCGGCTTTGGCTGACCATATACAGCTTGCCCGCTTTCCGAGACGCCGCCACCATCCGCCGCGCCTCGTCCATGCTGGAGGCCATCGGCTTCTCGCCCAGCACCGGCAGACCGGCCTCCAGCACCTGGACGGTGGTCGCGCAGTGGGCCTCGGGGGGTGTGACGTCCACCACGAACTGCGCCCGTGATTCGGCGATGGCGCTGCCCAGGTCGTCGGTCAACAGCGCCGACACGCCTTCTTCTTCCGCAGCCTTTTGCGCGGTTTCGAGGGACGTATCCACCCAAGCGGCGATTTCGACCGAAGGATGCTTGAGCAGGTTGCGGGCCCAGGCACGTCCCATGCCTCCGGCCCCGACAAGGATGGCGCGACGCTTCATTGGCTCCGTTTTACCCTTCGCGCTACAATGGGTCTTCGCAATGAGGCGTCCCGACAGCGGTGGTGGCTGGCAAGCGATTCGCTACTCTCTGGTGAAAGCCCGGGAAGTGGGGCCGTTGCGCCTGTGGCGGGCCATGACGGCCAAGAACGCGTGCAAGACGTGTGCGCTGGGCATGGGTGGCCAGATGGGCGGGATGCGCAACGAGGCCGGCCACTTCCCCGAGGTCTGCAAGAAGTCGCTGCAGGCTATGGTGGCGGACATGCGGGGCCGCATCGAGCCCGAGTTCTTCAGCCGCTACACCGTCGCCCAACTGCAAACGCTCAGCCCGCGCGAGCTGGACCACCTGGGGCGGCTGACGACGCCCCTGCTGCTCGAACCGGGCGACGACCACTACCGGCCCTGTTCGTGGGAAGAGGCGTTGGACCGCGTCGCCGCCGACTTGCGCGCGACCGATCCGCGGCGGGCGTTCTTCTATTCCAGCGGACGCTCCAGCAACGAGGCCGGATTCCTGATGCAGTTGATGGCCCGCGTCTATGGGACCAACCACGTCAACAACTGCTCGTACTACTGCCACCAGGCGAGCGGAGCAGGGCTGGCCGATTCGATCGGGTCGGGCACGGCCACGGTGTCGCTTGAGGACGTCGAGTCGTGCGACCTGTTGTTCCTGATCGGCGGGAATCCAGCTTCCAACCACCCGCGCCTGATGGCCGCCTTGGCGCGGCTGCGCGAGCGCGGGGGCCAGATCGTGGTGGTGAACCCCGTTCGCGAACTGGGTTTGGAGCGTTTCCGCGTGCCTTCCAACGTCAAGAGCATGTTGGTGGGCTCGGAGATCGCGTCGCTCTACGTCCAGCCGCGCATCGGCGGCGATATCGCGTTCCTTGTGGGCGTCGCCAAGCACCTTGTCGAGCGGGGTTCGGTGGAGGAGGCGTTTCTCGACGACCATACCGAGGGCTGGGACGAACTGAAGGCGTTCGTCGAAGGCACCTCTTGGGAGGCATGCGTTCACGGGTCGGGCGTTTCTGAAGCGCTCATTCGGCGGGCCGCCGACGTGTACGCCGCATCGTCCAAGGCCATCTTCGCGTGGACGATGGGCATCACGCACCACCTGCACGGCACCGACAACGTCCAGTGGATCGCCAACCTCGCGTTGATGCGCGGCATGGTCGGCAAGCCGGGCGCGGGGCTCTTGCCCATCCGGGGGCACAGCAACGTGCAGGGCCTCGGAACGGTCGGCGTCTCGCCCGTGCTTGCCAAGTCGGCGGTGGAAGGGTTGACCGCCCTCGGCGTCCGCGTGCCCGACTTCGCGGGATACGACACGATGTCGGGTCTGGAGGCGGCCCATCGGGGCGAGGTGGACTTCGCGTTCTGTCTCGGCGGCAACCTGTATGGGGCCAGCCCCGACGCGGGATTCGTGCGCGAGGCGTTGGCCCGCATCCGCACGGTGGCTTACCTCACGACCACCCTGAACACCGGCCACGCCCACGGTCTCGGTTGCGCCACGCTGGTGCTTCCCGTGCTGGCGCGGGACGAGGAGCCGCAAGCGACGACCCAAGAGAGCATGTTCAGCTACGTCCGCGTGAGCGACGGCGGGCCGGCGCGTTTCGAAGGCCCCAGGGCCGAGTCGGACGTGATCGCCGAAATCGCGCACCGCGCACTCGGCGGCGAACCGCTCGATTGGATCGCGCTCAAGGACCACGACGCGATTCGGGCGCTGCTCGCCCGGCTGTTGCCCAAGATGCGCGACGTGGCCGAGGTCGGGCAGACCAAGCGCGAGTTCCAGATCCCGGGTCGCGTGCTGCGCGAGCCGCACTTCAACACGCCGTCGGGGCGCGCTCGGCTGAGGCCGCATCCCCTCCCGCCCGTGCCTGTGCTCGGGGACTGCGAGTTGATCCTGATGACCGTGCGCTCCGAGGGCCAGTTCAACACGGTCGTCTACGAAGAGAAGGACATCTATCGCGGCCAGGAGCGGCGCGACGTCGTTCTGATGCACCCGGATGATCTGAGCCGATTGGGCCTCTCGGAAGACCAGTGGGTCGAAGTGCGCAGCGAAACGGGAGCGATGCACGCGTTGGCACGGCCCTTCGACATCGCGCGCGGGTGTGCGCTCATGTACTACCCCGAGGCAAACGTCTTGGTCCCGCGAGGCGTGGATAGGCGTTCGCGGACTCCCGGATTCAAGTCGGTCGTGGTCACGATCCTTCCCTGTGGCCTGGCGCCCGCAATTCAACCGGGCGTCGTGGGTCTGGCCGAGCACGTCGAGGGGAGCCGATCGCGCATGCGGTCGTGCTAGGGCACGCACAACCCCGCTCGAACAGCCTACAGATTCCGCCCGACCTGCCAATACCTACAGCGTCACTCGAAGTTTCGCCCTTCGAAACCTTGCGAGGAAGCTCTAGGAATGCAGGCCACCAAGAACTTTGTCTGTCAGCTCGTCGAAGCCCAAATGACCCGGTATCTCGCCGGCCACCCCCTCTCCGACGAGGCCCTGGCCCAACTCGACCAGCACATCGCCTCGTGCCCGGAGTGCAAGGCCGTGCTGGAGGCCAAGAAGGACGCGATCCTCGGCGTGCCTGCAGCCCCGACGCCCCCCGCCAAGCCCGGCGCCAAGATTCAGCACGCCCTGGTGGACGCTCCCGCTGCGATGGCCACCGCTGCGCCGAAGCGGCCTAACCGCCCAGAGGGCAGTACAACAGCCGCCAAGCCCAGGACGAAGTGGGCCGTGCAGTGGAAGCCGCTGGCCCTGTCGGTCGCCTTGGCCGTCGTCATGGTCGCCATGAGCCTGGTGGCGCAGAACCCGACGTCCGTCCTCGGTCCCAAGGCTTCGAGCAAGCTTCCAGAGGCCGCCAAGCCCGCGCCGGTCCCCGTGCCGGCCGCGACCGAGCAGCCCGTTGCCGAAGGACCGATCGAACCCGTGCCCGAGCCCGGCTCGCCCGAGTTCATCGGACCCGATGCCCCTGCCGCCGGGTCGCCTACGTTTGACACGCTGGCCGAGTACGAGGCTTCGCTGGAGCCCGCGAGCCCGCCTCCGGCCGAGCCCGAGGCCGAGCCCGTTGCCCCGGTCGCGGCGAAGCCGAAACCGACGCCCAAGCGCACGGTCCGGAGGACTCCGGTCCGCAGACCCGCCCCGCAACCCAAGATTTCGCGCCCGACCATCCGCGTCTACGACGCCCAGGGCCGCCCGATCGCACGATGAGAACCGCCATGAAGACCCTACGATTGATTGCCGCCGCCGCCTCTCTCGCCGTCCTCGCCTGTGCTTTTGCGCAGGAGGAAGTCCAGACCTCGACCACCGGGACCGTGACGATCTCGAGCAAGGGATCGGACATGCGCTCGGTGCTGCACGACCTGTTCGCGCAGAGCAAGCGCAACTACGTTCTCGAGGACGAAGTCCGCAAGATGCTGTACCTCAACCTGAACGAGGTCGAGTTCGACGAGGCGTTCGCCACGATTCTCAAGCTGACCGAGATGGACTACGAGGTCCAGAACGGGATCTACTACATCCGGCGCGCGGGTAAGAAAGCCACGGAGCCGGCCAAAGTCGAGCCGAAGCCCGAGATCAAGCCGCCCGCCAAGCCGAGCGGCAAATTGCCCGAGTCGGCACTCGCC
>JACFNW010000261.1 GCA_019454665.1 Fimbriimonadaceae bacterium
TAAACGTTGTCCTCCACAACCGAAGCCGCCACAGGGAGGTTTCCTGAAAACTCTACACGGTATTTGGCGTAGATCGCGCCCAGCACGGTGCCCTCAGTCGGATGCAGGCTTTCGCAAAAGGCGGAAACTAGCAACATCGAGGATGGCACGGAGAGCACGTCGCCGCCATAGAATTCCAATAGAAGCGGCGGTGCATCTGGTCGACCAATCTCCCGAATATTGAACAAGTGGCTAGACATACGTGATTGTTGCCTCAAGGGAAGTGACAATGCTGGTATGGGGCCAAGGTTGCCTTGGTCGTGGTAGCTTCACGACAACGATACAGCCCAATTGACGCCTCACCGGTCGATCTCGCCGAGCACGATGTCCACCGAGCCGATGATCGCGATCAGGTCGGCGATCAGGCGGCCGACAGCAAGCACTTCCAGCGTCTTCAAATTCATGAACGAAGAAGGCCGCTCGTGCCACCGATACGGGCGGTTCGAGCCATCGCTCACGATGTAAAAGCCCAGCTCGCCCTTCGAGCCCTCGATCCCCGCGTAGGCCTCGCCCACCGGCGGGCGGTAGCCCTCGGTGACCAGCTTGAAGTGGTGGATCAGCGATTCCATCGAGGAATCCAATTCGGCGCGCGGGGGCGGCGCGATCTTGCGGTCCGAGGTGTTCCAAGGGCCCTCGGGCAATCCATCGAGCGCCTGCCGAATGATCTTGCACGACTCCTTCATTTCGGCGATGCGCACCAAGAAGCGGTCGTACACGTCGCCGTGGTGTCCCACGGGAATCTGGAAATCGAAGTCCTCGTAGCTGGAATACGGGTTGCTCTTGCGTAGGTCCCACGCCACGCCGCTAGCCCGCGCGATGGGGCCGGAGCATCCGAGTTCGAGCGCTTGCTTGCCCGTGAGCACGCCAACGTCGATCGTCCGCTCCTTCCAAATCGGGTTCTCGACCAGCAGGTTCTCCACTACCTCGAGTTCGCCGGGGAACTCCTTGAGGAACGCGTTGAGCTTCACGTCGAAGCCGTCGGGCATGTCGCCGCGCAGTCCGCCGGGGACGATCCAACTGGGCATCATACGCACCCCGGAGAACATCTCGAACATGTCCAGGATCATCTCCCGCTGCTGCATGATGTAAAAGAACGGGGTCATCGCGCCCAGGTCGAGCCCGTGCGTGCCGAGCCAGACGCAGTGGGAGGCGATGCGGCTGAGTTCGGCCAGGATGACGCGCAGGTACTGGCCCCGCTTGGGGATCTCGCAGCCGAGCAGCTTTTCGACGGCCAGCGCATGCGCCAGGTTGTTGCCGTTCGCGTTCAGGTAGTCCATGCGGTCGGTCATCACGACGCACTTGTGGTACTGCTGGTATTCGGCCTCTTTCTCCATCCCCGTGTGGAGGTAGCCGATGACGCACTTGCACTGGATGATGACTTCGCCTTCGAGCTCGCAGATCAGGCGGAGAACGCCGTGCGTGCTGGGGTGCTGGGGCCCCATGTTCACGATCATCGTGTTCTCGCCGGTGCGCTGAAACACGGTTTCGGTCGAGGGCATGAAGGCTTGGGGCGCGCTGCTCATGGACATCCGAGAGTCTACCAGCGGGTGAGGCATTCGGGTTGGTTCGGCGGGGTTCCGCGCGTGGCCTACGCCAAACCCCACGGGCGTCCCGGGCCGCGAGCGGGTTTTTTTCGCGGGGGGACTTGCGAATCCCGAAGAAGCGCGCTATACTGAGAAACGTTTCGCGAATCGTTTCGCGAAACGTATCGGAAGGCACTGTGGCCGTCACCATCAAGGACATCGCGACCCGACTCAACATCAGCGTCAGCACCGTGAGCTACGCGCTGAACGGTGGCCCGCGTCCCGTGCCCGAGGCCGTCCGCGAGCGGGTGCTGGAAGCCGCCCGCGAACTGAACTACAGACCCAACCGCGTCGCCCGTTCGATGATCACGGGCCGGAGCCACACCATCGGCGTCGTGCCACCCGGAATCACCCACAACGTCTTCCTCAGCCCCTACCTGCAGCACGCGTTGAGCGGCGTGGCCAATGCGGCCAACGACCTGCACCAAGACCTGGTCATCTTCACCCGATTCGAGGCCGCCGACACCGAGGCCATGTTGGGCTACCTGCTCGACGGCCGCGTGGACGGAGCCATCTTCATCGCGCCGAGCCTCAGTGAGGACGCCACGCGGCAGTTGGCGGCATCCGGTCTGCCCTGCGTCTGCGTTTCGATCGCCCCGCACGAAGGGCTCCCGTCGTTCAGCCCGGACAACGAAGGCGGCATCCGGCTCGTGATGGAGCACCTCTTTGCGCTGGGACACCGCCGATTCGCCCACATCGCCGGCCGTCCCGAGATGGACGACGCCATCGCGCGGCGCGGTGGCTTCGAGGCGTTTCTCCGATCGCAAAGCCTTCCCTGTCCACCCGAGTCCATCGTCAACGGCGACTTCACGATGGAGGGCGGGGCGTTGGCGATGGCCGAGTTGCTCCGGCGAGGGAGCGGAGCCACGGCCATCGTCTGCGCGAACGATGAAATGGCCGTCGGCGCGATGCACACGGTGCAAGCCGCCGGGCTTCGGGTGCCCGAAGACATCAGCATCACCGGATTCGACATGTCGCCCTACAGCGGCATCGTCCAGCCGCCCATCACGACGGTGAGCCAGCCGGTGATCGAGATCGCCGCCGCCGCCACGTCCGCGCTTGTCGCCTTGGTCGAAGGTCAAGAACCGCCGGCCAGCCGCGTTTTTCCCACCGAGCTCGTCGTTCGAGCCAGCACCGCACGTCCACAGGAGGACCTTCTCATCCCATGAAAATCCGCAAGGCATTCACGCTCATCGAACTGCTCGTCGTCATCGCGATCATCGCGATTCTGGCGGCGATGCTCTTCCCCGTCTACGCCCAAGCCAAGACGGCCGCCAAGAAGACGGTCGCCCTGAGCAACTCGAAGCAGGTCGCCACGGCGCTCATGATCTACATGAACGACTACGACGACGCGCTGATCAAGAGCTTCTTCGGCTTCCCGCAGTACCCCGCGTGCGACTGGGGCACCCCTGGACTCCAGTTCTACAGCTGGCGTCACGCCATGTACCCCTACTTCAAGAGCAAGGAGATGCTCACCGACCTCACGAACCCGTTCGCGGCCCAGAACTACCACGTGGACCAGTACACCGATCCGCAGGGCACCCTCCACGCGTACGCCACGAACTTCGCCGTGAACACCGCGATCATCGGCTTCGCCAACGGCCGCTGCGCGGGCCAGTGGACGCCCGAGGGCATTGATTCGCCCTCGATCGTGGACGAACCGGCGGGAACCCTGATCATCATCCCCAGCCGCGCGCGCTGGAACGACCTGAAGCCGAGCTTCCTTTCCACCATCGAAGGCAAGGCTCTGGGCGATCCGGGCAACTCGTGGTGCATCACCGTCGGCGGCTCGCAGAACTGCCCCGCCGATCCGAACGGCCCGATCCATGCCGTGGGCAAGCAGGTCGCCTGGGTGTGGCTCGATGGCCACGCGAAGTCCAAGGCGCCTCTCGCCACCCTGGACATCACGAACCCGAATCGAGACGACTGGGGTTCGAAGTACGGCATCAACCCCCGCACGAACACCAACTGGACGCAAGCCGACCGCATCGAAATCCACGATACGGCCTGGGGCGAGTACAAGTAACGTCGTTTCACCTCTCTCTGCGTCGGTCTCTGGGCCTGTGCCCAGGGCCGACGCCCCAAAGTCACGATGAAGAACCGAACCATCCTTCTCGCCCTCATCGCCGTGGGTTGCGTTGCCGGTTGCCGGCAAAGCGATACACCCGTCACGACGGTCCGCGTGGACCCCTCCAAGGAGCAAAACACGTACTCCAGCCCGCAAGCGCCCAAGCCGGGACAGCAGGGGACGCCCACGCAACAGAACACGGGCTACGACAACCTGCGCAACAACCCGACGATCCCCGAGCAGGCCAAGCAGCAAGTGCTCGGCGGCCGCTGACGTTCGTCCGCGTTACAGCACGCCGTTTGGCGGGAGAAGGACGACCTCGTCCACCGCACGGTCGGCGGGCAGGTCGCTCAGGCGGACG
>JACFNW010000262.1 GCA_019454665.1 Fimbriimonadaceae bacterium
TCGCGTCATGCTTCCATTTTGGCCCTATCGGAGGGCCGTTCCTGCCGGATTCGGTTGACGTTTTGCGATTGTTGCCGCGTTCCAGTGAAATGCCAACTCCAAACCACGCCGCGCTGGTAGACCATGCGGCCCAGTGCGCGGACATCGCGAACTTCTGGTTCCTCGGCGTCTCGGGCGTCGTCACCGCCACGGGCTTCTTTGTGGACGCCCAGGGGAGGCGGACCGGCGGCTCGTTCAGCACCACGATCCCCGTCGCAAACGGCTCGAACGACCCTGTGCGCATCGGCTCCGTTCCGACCGACGCCGTCGGCGCGATCGTCCGGTTCAGCGGGGCGACCTACCTCGATCTCTCGCAGGACGCCTTCGGGACGGACTTCAAGACCAACTACGCCCGCTATCCGCAGTACTCGTCCGGCGTGAACGTGGCCCTTGGCCGGGTGCAGGTGGCTTAGGTATGCCGACGCTCTTCTCCGAAAGGCCGCTCCGCAACGGTCAGCCCGTCGCCGGCGGAGGCGCCGACCACGTGCTCTACACCGACGCTTCGGCTCGGTTGGTCACGGGTCCCGCTAGTGGTGCGGTCAGCGCCAAGCTCGAATCCACGTCTTCGCACGCCCAGTTCACGCTCACGTCGCCCTCCGGATCGGAGTCCCGGTTCCGCATGAGCGACGGCACGTTGCGCTGGGAGTTCGGGCGCTCGGGCGGGAACGACTTCTTCGTCTATTCCTACGCTTTGGCGGAGTTCGTGCTGCGGCTCTCCGGTTCCACGGGCCATGTGGGCATCCGCACGAGTTCGCCGACCGCGGCGCTCGACGTCAACGGCAACACGCTCCGGTTGCGCCTGTCCAGGACTCCCTCCTCCGCCACGGACGCGGGCAACGCGGGCGACATCGCCTGGGACGCCAACTACATCTACATCTGCACCGCCCTCAACACGTGGAAGCGGGCCGCCCTCTCCACCTGGTAACCCCTATGGAAACGATCACCATCGAAATCGCGCCAACCGCCGCCGATGCCCTGTGCGAAACGCTCGGGCTCACCGGCACCGCCGAAGAGCGCCGGGACCGCCTGGCCGTCTACATCTCGTCCGTCGTGGCCTCGGAGGTTCGGCGGGTGCTGAAGGCCAAAGCAATGGCCGATGCCGAAGCCGACTTCGAGTCCAGGCACGCCGAAATCTGAACACCAGATGACATTTCGCCAAAAAACTCCGTCCCGGCGAAGGAATCGGGGGTTTGGCGGGTTTGTAAGGGTGTCAGGAATCCGAAGGGAGAGTCGAGATGAGCCGTTTTCCGAGGGGAGCCGGCTCATTCGTTCCGCACCGGGGGGTGTTGTTCCCCACACCCCCCCCTCCGCAAACGAATCCCGGGCCGAACCCTGAGGAAGGCTTGACGGCGAGCCAAAGAACCGCTATGATTGGAAGGCAACGCGACATTGCGTCGTGGTGCTTTCGGGGTGTCGAGTGCTAGGACCCATTGCTAACTTCATCTGGCGGATTCTGTCGTTGGTTTCGTTCCTCATCGGGGCGGGTTGCATGATCTATGCGATCAGCTACTTCGGAGGCTTTCTCAAGATCAGCGAGGACGTACGCTACGCCATCAGCTCCCAGAACTTCGCCACGGTTTCGGCGCATCTGGCCAACGCCCGCTTGGTTCAGGCGACCACCGGCGTCTTCGTGGGGCTCTCGTTTGCTTTCTTCGGGGCGGGCATGGTGTTGCAGGGTGTGGCTTCCGGCGACGAGAAACTCGAGGGCGATGCCCGGGCTCGCTTGGCGTTCAGCCGAACGCTGCCGGGCGCGATCGTGTTCTTGTGCGCCGCCGTCCTCATCGCGTGGTGCACGGCCAGCGGCGCGACGAGCGTCCATCTGCCCGAGACCCAAGCCGCCGGCCAGCCCTGAACAACCTCCGGATGCGCGATTCTTGTATCCTTGCGGGACGCATCATGGACATCCTGCGCACGCTGCTCAAAGTCGCGCCGCTGCTGGCGTTGCCCGTCGCCTTGGGCCTGACCGCTCGCGTGGCCGAGCCTGAAGCCAAGGCCCGCGTCGTGCTCGTGTGGAGCACCGATTGCCCCGTCGCCTCGCGCTACACCGAGCGGCTCGGCCAGATCGTCGCCGACTACCGGGCGAAAGGCGTGAGCTTCGAAGCCCTGTTCCCCAACGATCTCGAATCCACCGACGGCGTTCGGCGCTACCTGGACGAAAGGGGCTTGGATCTGACCTGGTCGCTCGACCACGGTGCGGCGGAAGCCAAGGCGCTCGGAGCGGAGCGCATCCCCACGGTGTTCGTGTTCGATGCCGACGGTCGCAGGGTGTACCAAGGCGCGCTGGACGACCACAAAGACCCCACGCTGGCGCGGAAGCCCTACCTTCGAGAGGCGCTCGACCATGCGCTGGCGGGGAAGAACGGACCGTTGCCCCCGACCACTCCAGAGGGATGCGTCCTGATGCCGGGGGCGCCGCTTCCCAAGCCCAGCCAGGTGTCTTACGCCGAGCACATCGCCCCCATCCTCGCCAAGCAGTGCCTCTCGTGCCACCGTCCCGGCGAAGTCGCGCCATTCTCGCTGGTCGGCTACGAGAACGCGCGCAAGTGGGCCCCGATGATCGCGCTGGCCACCGAGCGGGGCAAGATGCCGCCGTGGAAAGCCACGCATGGCTATGGCGAGTTCGTGGGCGAGATGCGGCTGACCGATTGGGAGCGCGACACCCTCAAGGCTTGGTCCGAGGTCGGCGCGCCCCGGGGCGATGCGGCCAAGGAACCGCCGACGCCGACCTTCCCTTCGGAGTGGACTCTGGGCGAGCCCTCGCACATCGTCGGGATGCCCAAACCGTTCAAGGTGCCCGCCGGAGGGGGCGACGTCTACCGCAACTTCGTGATCAAGACCGACTTCAAGGAGACCAAGTGGATCACGGCCATGGACGTCCGACCAGGCAACAAGAAGGTCGTCCACCACGTCATCGCGTTCCTCGACGAGCGGGGCCACTCGCACGCCATGAATGGGCGCGACAACGACGGCCAGGACGGCTACACCACGTTCGGCGGCGTCGGCTTCAACCCGAGCGGCGCGCTCGGGGGATGGGCGCCCGGACTGCGACCCCAGCACACGCCCGCCGATTCGGCTTTCGAGCTCAAGCCGGGGACCACCCTCGTGCTCCAGGTCCACTACCACCCCTCGGGCAAGGAAGAAACGGACCAGACCAAGGTGGGGCTGTACTTCGCAGACAAAACGCCCACCAAGCCCATGACGCTTGCGTGGATCGCGAACCCCCTGTTCCGAATTCCAGCAGGCGCGTCGGCCCACCCGGTCAGCATGCAGTACCCCGTCCGCGCCGATGTGACGCTCCACAGCGTGATGCCGCACATGCACCTCTTGGGTCGCCAAATGAAGGTGTGGGCCAGCCTCCCCGACGGCGCCACCCGCCCGATCATCTGGATCAAAGACTGGGACTTCAATTGGCAGCTGAACTACGTTCTGAAGGAGCCGCTCTTCCTGCCGAGGGGTTCGCGCATCCACGTGGAAGCCGTCTACGACAACTCGAAGGACAACCCCAACAACCCCAACGACCCTCCCGAGGACGTGCGGTGGGGCGAGGCCACGACCGACGAGATGTTCTTGCTGGTCGCCGCAGTGACGCCAGGACGCATGGAGTGAACCTCGACGCTCGGTTTGCGTTGAGATAGGTGTGATCGCCACGCTTGTCGCCGCTGTCGCCTTGGCCGCTTTTCGGCAAGACGCGCCCTGCACGTTCCGCCTGATCGCGTCGGTCGAGACGGTCAAGCCCGGAGCGTCGTTTTGGGTCGCGGGCGAGTACACGATGAAGCCCGAATGGCACGTGTACTGGCTGAATCCGGGCGATTCTGGGTTGCCGACCACGCTGGACATCCAACTGCCCGAAGGCTGGGCGATCGGCAAACTCCAGTGGCCCGCTCCGCACAGGTTCGATGCCGCCGGCCTGATCAACTACGGCTACGAGCGCAAGGTCCTGCTGATGGCTGAAGTTCAGACTCCCGCCACCGCAAAGCCAGGTTCCTACGCGCTCGCCGCCAAGGCCTCCTG
>JACFNW010000263.1 GCA_019454665.1 Fimbriimonadaceae bacterium
AGGCGACGTCCATGAACCGCTCGTAGTGGCCCAGATCGAGGTCGGTTTCGGCGCCGTCTTCGGTGACGAACACCTCGCCGTGTTGGAACGGGTTCATCGTACCGGCGTCAACGTTGATGTAGGGGTCGAGCTTGACCGGGGCGACGGCGAAGCCTCGGTTGCGGAGCAACCGGCCGAGGCTGGCGGTCGTGATGCCCTTGCCGATCGAACTGACGACGCCGCCGGTCACAAAGATGTACTTGGTCACACCGCTCCTCGGTCGCCCCGACACGCGGACGGCACGCGCAAACGCGCGCACGAACCGTTGTGGGGTTTTTCCGATTATAACGGATGTCGGCCGTTTGCGACCGTCGTGCGGAGCGAGCCCATCCTCCGACGGTCCGTGTGGGACGTTTGGCTGGCGCGGTTTGAACCTGCGCCACCCGTGGGGAACCCAGAACGTGAACCCTCCGTTTTGAAATCTGCGTCCAAGTGACCATTGGATAATCCCATGAAGATGCTCTCCCGCTTCCTCCCCATCGCCGTGTTGGCTGTCGCAGCCATGTCCGCGATGGCGCAATCGCCCGCCGGCAAGTGGACCGGCAAGCTCGACATCAGCAAGGCCGACATGATGAAGAGCGCGCCCAAGGACATGCCTGCGGACCAGCGCAAGCAGATGGAGGCGATGATGGACTCCATGCTCGTCTCGCTGAAAAAAATGACGTTCTCGATGACCGTGAACGCCAACAACACGTGGAAGATGGTCGTCAAGGGCGCCCCTGGAGCCGCTGGTCCCAATGGGAAGCCTCAGCCCGATTCCACCGCCGAGGGCAAGTGGACGCAAAAGGGCGACAAGGTCACTTTCGAGCAGACCAAGGAGAACGGCAAGGCCAAGCCGAAGGACGCGCACTCGACCAAGTCCATGACGCTGTCGAAGGACGGGAAGACGATGACGATGATCGAGAACCAAGGCGGTCAGACGATCAAGATCGTCTTCAAGAAAGCCTGAATTCGCTTTCGGGGCCCGCTCCGCCGAGGTCAGTAGATGACCTTGCTGAGCGGGTACTCGACCAGACCCGTGGCGCCCGCCCTCTTGAGACGCGGCAGCAGGTCGCGGGATTCGCGTTCGCCCAGGATCACCTCGACGGCCACCCATTCGGGGTCGGCCAATTGCGAGATCGTGGGATTCTGCAATGCCGGAAGGAGCGAGAGGATTTCGTTCAGCCCCGCGCGGGGCGCGTTCATCTTCAATCCGACCAGCTTGGCCGCGTTCATCGCCGCCGTAAGCAGCATGGTGAGCGATTCGAGCTTTTGGCGCTTGGCCTCGTCTTCGGCCCACACCTTCTTGTTGGCGATGAACCGCGTGGTGGACGTCAGCAGCGTCTCGACGATCCGGAGGTTGTGCGCGCGGAGCGAGGAGCCGGTCTCGGTGTTCACCACGATGGCGTCCACCAGGTTCGGCACCTTGACTTCGCACGCGCCCCAACTGAATTCGATCTCGGCGTCCACGCCCCGCTCGGCGAAGTGACGCTTGGTCAGGCGCACGTATTCGGTCGCGAGCCGCCTGCCGCGCAGGTCTTCCAGACTCTGGAACGGGCTGTCGTTATGGACGGCCAGGACGATGCGGATGGGGTTGTTGGTGAGCTTGGAGTAGCGCAGTTCGCAGAGTTCTTCGACGTCCGCGCCGCAATCGGTGACCCAGTCGTGCCCGGTCAGGCCCGCGTCTATGACGCCGTCGGCGACGTACTCGGGGATCTCCTGCGGTCGGAGCAGGACGGGCTCGATCTCCTCGTCGTCCACGATGGGTTCGTAGGAGCGGGAGGTGGTCTTGAACCGGAATCCGGCCCGCTCGAAGAGGCTGAACGTGGCGTCTTGAAGGCTTCCTTTGGGCAGTCCGAGGCGGAGTCTCATAGGTGGGGAAGCTCATGGTACCCGTCGCTTTGCAGCGTCATCGGGCTGTATAGTCGGTTGCGATGGCAAATCGTGCTCAGACCAAAGACGCGACCAGGTTCGGGATCGGCGAGTGGTTCGGCCATCTGCTCGGAGCAATGTCTGCTTCCGAGCGTGCCGAGCATGTGAGGCTCGCTCAGGCAAAAGTCGGCACGGTGCCATGCCCGTTTCGGTCTGGGCCAAGTGGAGCCGTCTGCAACAAGAGGGGTGGCGTTTGCTCGTTGCGTTTGTACCAGCTCGGTGCCGATGGCGTTGTGTCCACTGCGAGCGGCCCCTCAGGTGCTTTGCGGTCCGTCTGTCCTCACCGATTCGAGGAAGGTGACTTGGTCAGGGCCTGGATTGGGGCCGAGCTTTTGGGGACCGATCAGCCGCTGCATGTTCCCGAAGTTCCTTTTCTCAAACCCGAAAGGAGCCGCCTTGGGGATGAAGACGATCGGGGTAGCGTTGGCAGGATAGATAGTGTGCTGGTCCACCCGGGTCAAGCAGCCCTTGCTTGGTGTGCCGTGGAAGTGCAGGCTGTCTACTTCAGTGGACCTGCTTTGAGTCGCGACTTCTCGCTCCTGGAGGACCTCACCCATGACGGGACGCCGTTTCCAACGGCCATCCGACGGCCCGATTACCGAAGTTCGGGTCCTAAGAGGTTGATGCCTCAACTCCAGATCAAGGTCCCCACCTTGCGTCGCTGGGGCAAGAAGATGGCCGTCGTCGTAGACGAGGCGTTCTTTGAGTCGCTCGGAAGCATGGATACAGTGGCAGACACGTCGAATGCCGACATCGTGTGGTTTGTGGTCGGATTCGAAGAGCAGGGACGTACGGCCAGGCTGGTGCCCCGATTCACCCGAGCAACGACCCTCGAGCGCGCCGTCGAGGGGCTTACGGCTGGCGTTCCTGTAACGTTAGGTCAGTTCGAGCAAGAGATCAGACGACGGATCCCGAGGGGCGCGGGTAGTGGTTTGTTGGGAGCCAGTCAAGAGACCGGCTGATCAGGAGTTCCCACTTCTTCTCGTGGTGAGTGCTCTTCATGGGGACGAGTCGCGTCTCAAACCCGAACTCCCCGGCCAATGCCTGGATCACGGGGTTGTTGTCATAAGTCGCGAGAAACTCCCCGCGAGCTTCGGCCAGTAGCTCGAACAGGAACCTGTGATTCAGGTCGTGCATTCGGTACAGTCGCTTTCCGGCGACCGGGTAGGGCGGGTCTACAAAGAACACTTCCTTCGGGTCGGTGAGGCATTGTCGCAGGACAACCAGCCCGTCGGCTTCGGCGAACCGGATGTCCTTGCGTCGCTCGTGGATCGCCTCGATTCTCCGAGCCAAGGTCTCGGGGTACCAGCGAGAGGCCAACCCCCGCCCGGCTTCCCCTGTCTTGATCAGACCTGCTCCTGGCGCAAGAATGCCTCCCCGGCTCACTCGGTTGCGGAGGATGGTTTGAAACGCCATGCCGAGAGCGTCACTGGCTGGCGTCCCAAGGCATTCAGCCACAGTTTCGATGGTTGGCTTGAACTTGCGGATGCGTCCCGCCAATCTGGGACCGTCATCGCTCAGGATGGTGCGCCACACCGCCGCAACATCTGGGTCTAGTTCGACCAGGAGCGATTCCCTGACGTAGCCCTCGAAAACAGCTGCGAGGCCGATCCCACCACCTCCGGCAAATGGCTCGACCAAGCGGTCGGCTCGGTGCCTCAGATGATCCAGCCACAGGCGGGCTATGGGCACCAACCATGTTTTGCCGCCGGGATACCGAAAGGGGCTTCGGTGGGGAACCGATGCTACATTGACGATGGGCTGAAGTTCGGGTTCCGGGAAGAGGGTGGCGACTTGCGTCGGCTCACCAAGGGACCCTGCGTCGGGCTCGGACTTTGGGTAACGCCGTTCGGCAAAATCGTGGACGGACTGCTCATCCACGAGCCAATCTCGACCGATTCGCTCGCCTTTGATCTTGCCGTCGCGGACCAGCAGACGGACGTGCTGAACCGTGCAACCCACGATTCGTGCCGCCCTGTGCGTCGTAATGAGACCATGCGACCGTACGGCTTCCATATTCTCAAAAGAATACCGTACAATACGGTCGCTACTTTTCGAACCGGAGGGTCTTTAATGATGT
>JACFNW010000264.1 GCA_019454665.1 Fimbriimonadaceae bacterium
TGTGGCCACCGTGTGATACAACTGCACCATGAGCGAAAACCACTCCGTCGAACCCATCAGCGTCTACACCATGGTCACGGCGATGGTCGAACAGATGGCCTCCGTGGCCTGGCAGAAGATGGGCCTGCAGCCCGACTTTCTGACCGGCAAGATCCACCAGGACCTCGCCGAAGCCAAGGTCGCGATTGATCTGACGACGCACCTCGCCTCGTTCATCGAGCCCCACCTGGACGACGACGACAAGCGCCAAATCCACAACCTCATCAGCGACCTCCGCATCAACTACGTGAACCAGACCAAGGGCGAATGAGGGCCACCGGTACACTCACCGCTCACGCTCGATGAAGCCCGTCCTCTTCCACATCGGTCAGTTCCCGGTCCACAGCTACGGTGTGGCGATCATGGTCGCGTTTCTCGCGGGCATGGCGCTGGCTCGGGCGAGGGCTTTGAAGGCGGGCATCGAAGCAGGCAAGGTGCTCGATATCGGGATCTGGACGCTGATGGCCGGCATCCTGGGCGCGCGGGTCACCTACATCGTCCAGGACCTCGACTACTATCTCAAGCACACGAACGAGCTGTTTTCGCCGCAGTTCCAGGGGCTGACGAGCTTCGGCGGCCTGATCTTCGGCATCCCCGTGTTCATCTGGCTGACCAAGCGGTCGGGCATCGCCGTGCGGACGATGCTCGACGTCGCAGCGCCCTCGTTTCTGCTGGGCCACGCGATCGGACGCATCGGCTGCCTGCTGAACGGCTGCTGCCACGGCGGGCTATGCGAACTGCCGTGGGGCGTGCCCGTCGCCAACCGCGCGGGCCTGTACCACCCCGCCCAGGTGTACGATTCGCTCCTGAACCTCGGAGCGCTGGCGCTGCTTCTGTTCATGGAGCGACGTTGGACAGGGGCGGGCAAGACGTTCGCCATGATGCTGGTGCTGCACGGATTGACGCGATTCATCTACGAGTTCTGGCGGGCGGGGTCGAGCTCGACCTACTGGGGCTCGCTTCCCGTGACCGAGGCCCAAGTCGCGGCGCTGGTGGTCAGCGTCGGCGGCGGCATCCTGTTCTGGCGGTTCAGCCGGACCGTCTCGAACGCTTCCGCACCCTCCTGAAAAAATTCTGAAAATTCTTGAGTCACGCGGCGAAATCTGTGATATCTTATCGGTGGTTGTGGTGCTGCGGCACCCTGGTTTGATTGGAAGACCTGCGTAAGACAGGTCTCCGAGGAGGATACGTGAATACCGTTCTGAGGCGTTCTTTCGCCATTCTTAGCCTTTGCGGCGCTGGGCTTAGCGCTCATGCCACCGTCTTGACGTTCAGCGATCTCGGCCTGATCAGCGGCAACGAGATCCCCGGTTCTTATGGCGACTTCGTGACCGGCCCGGGTGGCTCCCCAGGTGGCTCCTACGGCATGGGCACGGGTTGGACCCCGAACGTGGAGGTCGCGTACTCCTCCGTCGAGGGCGACGGCACGGTCAGTCAGGCGTTTCTCACGTATTGGGAAACGGGCTACGGCGACTTGGTCGGCAACGCCTATCCCACGAGCAACGGGCTCTACGGTCGCATGACGTTCACGCCGAACGCGGGCTTCTTCGTCACGCTCGAGTCGTTCAACATGGCCGCATGGGGCGGTGGCGACCTGACGCCCGACCGCTTGAGAGTGCTCGACTCGGGAGGCGGTGTGCTCTGGGATGGATCTTCCACCACGGCGCCGGCCAGCGGTCACGCCACCCTGACCCCCAATGTGACGAGCGATGCGGCGATCACGCTGGAATGGGGCAGCAACTGGAATCTGGGCATTGACGATGTCGCGTTCAGCGAGAGCGTCGTTCCCGAACCAAGCGCGGTGCTGGCGATCTCGCTCGGTTTGGCCGCGCTCGGTCGCAAACGCCGACGCTCCATCCGATAGGTTTCTCTCAGAACCTTCATCCTCCATCACCGCGCGGTCGCGACGACCGTGTTCCCCCGGTGTCGGCATATGGACACCGGGGGCTCTTTTCCCGGAGTTTGAAGGCTCATCGGAACGGGTCTAGCGCTCGGCAAACAGCTTGTGGAGCGCCGCAGAGTGGTCGCGCGGCACCAGGGCGACCACCGTGTCTCCCGGCGTCAGCATCGTGTCGCCTTGGACCATCAGGCCCTGACTGTCGCGCAACAGCCACACGAGATTCGTCTGAGGCGGCAACACCAAGTCGCGGACTCGCTGACCAGCGGCCAGCGAGCGGTTGCTCAGCTTGACTTCCACCACCTCGATCTGTCCGCGCGCCAAGGCGCCGACGGGCAGCATGACGTCCGGAGTCACCTGCTGCTCGAGAAGACTGAAGATGATGCCGGTCGCAGAAACCGTGTTGTCAATGCCGACCTGAGCGAAAAGCGGTTCGTGGTCGGGGTCGTTCACGCGGGCCAGAACGCGGTCCACATCCCACACCACCTTGGCCATCTGGCACACGACGAGGTTGTCCTCGTCTTCGCCCGTAACGGCGATGACCACGTCCGCGCGGCCAAAACCGGCGCGCTTCTGGACGGCCATCTCGCAGCCGTCGCCCGCCATCACGTTCTCGGCGCCAAGCATGGCCGACAGGCGGCCGACCGAGCCGCCGTCCTTCTCCAGAAGCAAAACCTCGTCGCCGCGCTGAAGCAGCCGCTTGGCCAACTGGATGCCGACATTTCCACCACCGACGACGATCGCGTACATAGGCTTAGATCTTGAGGGTGTCCGGCAGGACGTTGTAGGCCTCGATCGGCTGGCTCGGCTCCCCGAGGAGCCAATCGCGCATGAAGCCGGCGGTCAAGAGGCTGGGAGTGACGCAGACGTACCCAAGCTTGCGGTAAGCGTCCGCCCGAAGAGGGTCGGCGCACTTGATGCAGATACGGGGCACCTGAAACCGGAAACGAGCCACCTGCGCCGCCATCAGATTGCTGTTGTCCCCACGAGTCGCGGCGAAGAACACATCGGCCTCGCGGATGCCCGCGCGCTCCAACGTGTCTTCCTCCAGGCCGCTGCCCAACACCACGTTGCATCCGTGGTTTTCGCCGAGGCGAATCAGGGCGCTGGGATTCTGTTCGATGAGGGTGACTTCATGCCCTCGACGGACGAGTTCGAGCGCCAATGTGGACCCGGTGCGGCCGCACCCAAAGATGAGTACCTTCATGGAAGGGGGACCCTGATGATACCCGGCTCGAACACGGCCCGCACCTCCTCGGGATGGACGGGATCGCCGTTGAGCTTCACGATGTAGAACGCGGCAGCCCCGCGACCGGCCCATTGGCCCACACGCGCCGCCAGAATGTCCCACCCTTGCTGGGCGATGAGCCGAGTGAACCGATACGCCATGCCCCGCCCGCGCGGCGTCTGCAACTCCAAAATGCCCGGCACGCCCGGCACAAAGCGGTACGAGAACAGCCTCTGACCCCGATCGGGGTCCTTCCCGTGCTTGCGTAGAACGTCCTCGACCGACGTCTCGTCCGCCACCACCGAACGGATCGTCTTGGCCAGTTGCCGCGCCGTGGCATCCGGAACGGGCCGATCGCCAAAGCTGATGTGGAACGTGTCGATGGCGATCGGTGGGTCCGACTTCGTCGTGCTGGCGCGGATCGAATGCACGCGCAAGTCGTACGCGTACACCACGCCCAGAATCGAGCTGAGCAGTCCACGCCGGTCCGGGGTGCAGACGGTCAACTCGTTGCCGCTGAGCTGTTCGTCGCGCGTGAGGTCCACGGTGCTCTGCCCCTCCATGGCCTTCTTCATCAGGCCGATGTGCAGCTTCACCGTTTGCAGCGGCTGACTCATCACGTAAAGGGGCGGCATCGCGTCGAGGAACGTGCTGATCTCCTCTTCGGCGAGTTCTTGACGCGCCAGATCGCGCACCAACCGCCTCCGGTAGGGGTCGGGCGTCGGTTCCGGCACGTTCTGCTCTTGGAGGATGAGCGACGTCCGCGCGTGCAGCTCGCGGGTGAACGTCTCCAGCACCGGCGTCCACGACTCGGTGCTGACCGAACTGATGTCCGCCCACGTGAGCAACGTCAGCAGGTCGAGC
>JACFNW010000265.1 GCA_019454665.1 Fimbriimonadaceae bacterium
ACTGCGAGGTGCGGCCATAGCGGTTCGGATCGTGCGCGGCCTCTTCGACCGGCGATGCGACCAGCTTGCTGTGCTGAGACAGTCGCCATTCGTCGTAGATCGAACCGTGGCATTGGGCGCAGACGACCGCAGACGCGGACTTCGGCAAGGTCAGGATGTTGTCCAGCGCAGGCGTGGTCGCGTGGTTGGAGCCCGGGCCGTGGCAGCGCTCGCACCCAACCTCGACCTTGGCGTGTTTGGTTTCAAGCCAGTCGTTGTAGTGGGTGTCGTGGCTGTCGCGGGTGCCGTGGCACTCGCCGCACTTTTCCGAACCGACGAATGCCGCCCCGGCTTGGCCTGCAGGAAGAAGGGCCAGGAACTGCTGAGAGATCGGCGGCAAGCCTCCGCCGCCGTCGCCTCCGCCGATCGGGCCACCTTCACCGCCGCAGCTCTGCAGCACCAGAACGGTGGCCGCAAAGGGTGCGATGGCGAAGAACGTCAAGAACCATTTGGATTTCATGGGATTCCTCCGCTCGATGCGTTGATCTTGGACCTCGGGGGTCCGAAAACGAATGGCCACTTTAGAACCTCACCTTGCCCATCAGGGAAAAGACCGAGGCGTTGTAGCCGAGAGACGAGAGCACCTTGTCTTCGTACTGCCAAGGTGCGTAGGTGACGGCGAACTCCGCGCCGTTTTCGGCGCGATGGGTCAGCCCAAGGGTGAGATAGCGGCCCCGATAGTTGCCGCCCGGCTCGAACATCGGGTTGTCGTTGTCCGTGCCCACATGGGTGAACGTCGCCGTCGCGTGGAAGCCGGGGTTGAACGCGTACGAAACGCCGAAGGCGCCCGTGATGCTCGACGGGAAGTAGGGATCCAGGTTGGCGGCGTCGCCACCCCTCCCGCTGGCCTTCGCCGTTTCGCGAACCACCTCGCCGAAGAGCGAGACGCTCGGGCCGACGTCCCATGTGGCGCCAAGCGTGCCCGACGTCGTTTCCAGGTCGACGCGACGCGCGTCGTTCTTGCGGAACCGGTGGTCGAGGATCGCGTAGAACGCGTACGTATCGCCCGTCCGATCGAACTTGACTTGCGCGAACCTGGTGTCGGTCCAGAACAAGGGATTCGGATCGGTCGTGTTCATGATCGGCCAACCGCGCAGGTGGGTGAACCCGCCTCGCACCGTGGCTCTCATGCCCGGACCGACCTTGGTCTGGAACTTGGCCTCGACCGAGTCCCAGATCGGCACGTCGACAAAGGACTGATCCTTGCGGACGCGCTCGACTTCTTTGTGGCGGTAAGAGACCTGAGCCGACCAGTCCTTCCCTCGGTGATTCAGGCGGCTGGTGAACTGCATCCGCTCTTGGGCGTACGCGGTGCGAACCGTCGGCAGGTCAATCTTGTCGCGGTTGACGCCGAACGTCACGTCGGTGCGCTCGCCGATCCGATAGGAACCGTTCATGCCCACGGATTCGATCTCGCTGTCGCCGCGGCCGGGCTGTTTGATCCGCGAATGGCTGTAGTTGGCCTGCAGATCGAGCCCTCGAAGCAGTTCGCGCCCATATTGGGCCGTCCAGCGCTGGACCTCGGAATCGGGCTCGGCGTTGGTGCGGTCCCAGTAGCGATAGTCCGTGTACCCGATGCCCACCGAACCGCCGAGCAGGTTGCCCTTGAGCGACGTGTCGGTGGTGCGGGTGCGGATGTGCTCGGCCTCGCGGGGCCCTGCGAAGAACGCGTCCTTTTGTTCTTGGGCGAATCGAACCTGGAGGCCGATCCCGCGCCCCAGACTCTGCACGATGCGCCCGTCGAACTCCTGCCGCTTGCTGACCGGTATTTCGAAGGGGACGTTGTCGTAGTACTCGTTCGTCCGATAGGCGCCTTCGAACCGGGTGGTGCCGTACCGCATGGAGGCCCCGCCGCCGACCCACAGGTCTTGGTCAACACCGCCGCGAACGGTCAGGTCCGATTGGTAGCGGGCGTCGTCGGTGGCGTACACGTAGCCCAAGTCGGTGAGGACGAACCCCCGCGCCGGAGTGGCGTAGCGGCGGAACATGTGGTCGCTGCCACGCAGCCCCCACTGAGTCCAAGAGTATTTGAGGCGAGGCACGAACTTCGGCGCAGGCGGTTCATCCTGCTCGGGCTCGTCCTGAGCCCAAGCGGCACCGACCACGCCGACGGCCAGCGCCAGTGCGAGGATTCCCCGCTTCCAACCGAAGGTGTCTTGGTGGCGATTCTGCATGGAGTGTCTCCTCATCGCTTGAGGAATCTGGGGTCGGTGTTCGACCCGTGCATGGCCACGTGGCAACCCGCGGTCCAGCACGTGCGGCCTGGGTAGTGCGTGGTGGCTTTCTCGGTGTGGCACTGGGCGCACAGACCCCGCGAGAAGGACTTCAGCAACTCGGGGTTGTGCGAGCCGTGCGCGCGGTGGCATTCGGCGCACCCGTCGCCGATGGTGCCCATATCGTGTTCGAACACGAACGGACCGGCCTTTTCGGCGTGGCAGGAGACGCAGGCGCCCTTGACGGACTTCATGTCCTTGCGGCTCTTGTTGGTCGGGTGGACGGCGTGGCAGTCCGAACACTCCAACCGGCCTTCAGGCACGGGGTGGTGAGAGTTCAGCCGGAACTGGGCGGCTTCGGATTTGTGGCAGTCGGCGCAGAGCTTGGATTCCTCGCTCTTCAGCAACTTCTTGGGAGCTGGCTTGGCCACCACCGTCGGGTTCGAGGCGCCGGAGATGTCGGGCTTCTCGGCTTCGCCGAACGCCTTGGGGTGGATCTGGTGGCAGCTCGTGCACGACACGTTGCCCTGGGCGTGCGCAGTGCTGTGCCACTCGCCCGAGCTCATCGTCTCGCCGTGGCACCGCATGCACGCGGCGTTGATCTCCTTGGGCGTGATCTTGCTGTAGGCGATGTTCTCGGGGTTGTCCTCGTCGAGGTGAAACTTGCCGGGGCCGTGGCAACTCTCGCAACCCTGGTAGCCGTGAGCCAGTTTGGGATTGTTCGAGAACGAGGCGTGGCCCGAATACTTGAAGTTCTTGACCTGCTCCCCGTGGCACGGCGCGCACGACTCGGAGCCGATGTAGTCGTCCTCGGTCGCCTTCGCGAACAGGCTGAGGGGGAACTTGGGCTCGCTCTGCCGGTTTTGCTGCGCCGCTCCCGCGACGAGCGACACCATGCCGATTGCCAGTACGATCGTTTCGAGCCTCATGTCGTTCTGCGACCCGATGCGTGACCGGGTCCTCCATTCCCATCCTAGACCATTCGCCGGGCGAATTCCACCCTTCTGGGACGTTTTTAGAGTTTTTGATGAAAATTTGTCTCTCGCGATCATTTTGAACTTTGTGTACGGATTTATCCTGCTGGTTTCGTCAAGATTCGCAAGCAGCGTTCGACGCTTGGATTCAGCCTGCGTTCACTTTTCTCTCATCCAGAGAAGGAACCCATCGGGGAACGGCGAAATGGGGAAAACTTGGTGCTTGGAAGTGCCCCATGAGCGAGACCGACAAACACGCCCAAAGGTCGTCCGACGTTCAGGAATCCACCTGGGCCGACGCCATGATGTACTTGATCCCGGGGATCATCGCCATCGTCATCGGTGCGGTGGGCCTGCGGTACGGCGAGATGTTCGTCGGCATTGGATGGGTGGGCATTATCGGCGGCGTGGGCGCGACCGGATTCGGGCTGTACAAGGGCTTCACCAGCAAGAAGATCGAGTTCGTCAAGGTCGAGTGCGTCTACTGCCACGCGCAGAACCACTTCACCTACCATCCCGACGACGACTTCCGGTGCGACAAGTGCCAGCGTCTGGTCCCCATCCTCAACGGCAAGGTCCTGCCCGTCGAGCAGGTGCGCTGCGGTTTCTGCAACACGCTCAACTACTACAGCGAGAAGACCGAGGTCCTGCTCTGCGAGAACTGCAACCGAGAGGTTCCCATCTCGCTCGACGAGGGACGCGCGCCCACCAAGCGGCTCGCCCCCGGCTATGCGGTCAAGACCGAGGACCAGCGCCAGTTCGAACTCCGGCTGATAGACCCCGGCCCCAAGACCGAGGAGG
>JACFNW010000266.1 GCA_019454665.1 Fimbriimonadaceae bacterium
TGGAGGGTGCCAAGCGGGGGTTCGTGCCGATTCTGCACGAGGGGCGGATCATTCAGGAGCCGTGTTGGGAGCGCGACGGGCGCATCCTGCCGGGCGTGGGAATCTTCAAAGTCTTGACGGACATCCTGTCCACGGAACACCGCGCCGAGTTCATCAACCGCGAACTCCAGACGAGGATGCTGGGATTGTTCGCCGACCCGGCGCAATCGGTGGATGCGGCCCTGCAGTGTCTGGAAGCCATGATCCAAGAGGGCTGGGTGGTGGCTTCGCACCACCCCAAGATGCCGCTCTTGCCCTATCGCACGGGCGACGAGACCGAGGGGATGCACCGCAACTGGGACGGCGCGTTGCCCAATGTGACTGTCGCCGCGGCGCTGAGGTCGGCGGGGCAGTTCCAGCAGAGTTAGGCTTTGCTCCAGCCCAGGGTTGGCAGATGGCTACAAACGTTGTATAGTTGATCTCAATGCGAGAGAACTTTCGCAGCGAGGTGCTCGGGTGAAGCTTGAGTCCGCTAGAGGCCCGCTGACCTACGTTTGGGTGACCGCTGTGGTGGCGGTCGCCCTTGGTGTCCGCGCTGCCTTGGACCCTTTTCTGGGCGAACAGGCGGTGTTCAGCACGCTGTTTCTGGCCGTGGTGCTCTGTGCGTGGCGGTGGGGATTCGCCGAGTCGGTTTTCGCCGCCGTCACGGGTGGCCTCGGGGCCGCTTACGTGTTTCTTCCTCCCCGCTGGAGCGCCCGACTCGGGCCGGACGAATGGCTGTCGTTCGGCCTGTATCTGGTGGCGAGTCTGGGTGTGTGTTGGATGGCTCGCGACCTGAACCTACGGCGCGAACTCGAAGAACAACGGCACGAGACGCGGAGGTTGCGTTCCGAGGCGAGCGAGGCGGGCGCATCTCAGCAGATTTCGGAAGCGAGGCTGATGGGCTTGGTCGCTTCGGCGATGGACGGCATCATCACCCTGGACGACCAGCATCGCATCGTGCTGTTCAACCACGCGGCGGAGTTTATGTTCGGCGTAAGCGCCGAGGAGATGATCGGGCGCGGATTGGAGCGGCTGTTGCCCCCTTCGATCGCGGATTCGCACAGCCGCTTGATCCGCACCTTTGGGGCGAGCGGAGTCACGCGGAGGCACATGGGGTCGTTGGGTTCGGTGCATGGCGTTCATAGCGATGGCCGCGTGTTTCCGATCGAGGCTTCGATTTCGCAGATCGAAGTGAGCGGCACCAAGTGGTTCACCGTGATTCTGCGGGACATCACCGCGCGCGAGGAGAGCGAGCGTCTGCTCCGGACGTCCAATGCCCATCTTGCCGCAGCCCTCGAAGCCGGTCGGATGGGCACGTGGACCGTGAACTTGGACGAGGGCACGGTCGAGTGGGACGACGCGAACTGCCGGCTGTGGGGCATCACGCGCGAAGAACTCGGCGCCGGTTCGCTGGACTTCGTGTTCTCCAGGATCCACCCGGACGACCAGCAGATGATCGCCGAAACGACCGAGGCCATGTTGCGGGACGGCACCCATGTCAACGTGGAGTACCGCGTTCCCCAGAAGGACGGGTCGGTTCGGTGGCATCAGAGTCGGGGCAAAGTGCAGCGGGACGACCAAGGCAAGCCCATCCACTATGCGGGCGTGACGCTCGACATCACCGAGCGCAAGCGGGCCGCCGACCTTCAACTGCGTTCTCAGAAGCTGGAGGCGCTGGGGACTCTTTCCGGCGGGATCGCCCACGACTTCAACAACCTGCTCCTTGCCATCGGAGGCAACGCGCGATTGGCCCTGGAGGACCTGGAGTCCGATCATCCGGCTCGCGAGAGTCTCAACGAAATCGCTCGGGCGACCGTCCGGGCCACCCAGATCGTGAACCAGATCCTGTCGTTCAGCCGGCCGGGGAGCGGGGAGCGCGTGCCCGTCCAGCTCCAGGACGTGGTCGGGGAAGCCCTGGACTTGCTGAGGGCGACGACGCCGCGGATGATCGAGATCGTGCGCAACCTCCCGGATGCGCCGCTCGTGGTACAGGCGGACGCGACCCAGATGCACCAAGTCTTGGTCAATCTCGTGACGAATGCCATCCACGCGATTGACACGCGGGGGCGGATCGAGGTGACCTTGGATCACGTTGTGGTCAATGGCGAGGGGAATTCCACGTTGCCCGACTTGAAGCCAGGGGCCTATGGACGGATCTCGATCGCGGACGATGGATGCGGCATGGATCGCTCGACGCTGGCCCGGGTGTTCGATCCGTTCTTCACGACTCGCGAGGCCAGGGGCGGAACCGGCCTGGGCCTATCGGTCGTTCACGGCATCGTCAAGAGCCACGGCGGGACTTGCACCGTGTACAGCGAGATCGGCCACGGTTCGGTGTTTCGCGTTTACCTGCCGCTGGTCGAAGCTACTGGATCGCCTGAGGCACCTCACCGAGCGGAGACGTCGCATGCCGCGGGGCAGCGGATTCTCTACGTTGACGACGAATAGGCGTTGGTCTTCCTGGCCCTACGGTCTCTGAAGCGGCTTGGCTATCAGGTGCGGGGCATTTCCGATCCCGTTCAAGCCCTTGCCCTGTTCGAGGAGGATCCGAGCGCGTTCGACGTCGTGGTGTCGGACATCTCGATGCCGGGCATGTCGGGCTTCGAGCTTTCGAGAGGGTTGCGCCGGGTTCGACCGGATGTTCCGATCGTCATCACGTCTGGGTTCATTCGCGAGTCCGATCGTTCTCTCGCCAAGGAGATCGGTGTGCAGGCGCTGATCCTCAAACCCGATACGGCAACGGAGTTGGCTCAGGTTCTGCAGTCCATCTGGATCGAACGGCGCATGGAATCCTGAAGGAAACGGGCGAATGGGGACGAATAGTCCGTCATGCGACCGCTCCGGCTCGTCTGTGGAGTTCTTTTGCTCACCTGGTCCGCCATCCTCTTCGCCCAACGCAACGCCATCCGCGACACCTACACCAAGACCGAGGTGATGGTGCCGATGCGCGACGGAGTGCGGCTGTACACGGGGATCTACGCCCCCAAGGACACGAGCAAGACCTATCCGATCCTGATGATCCGGACGCCCTACGGCTCGGGTCCCTATGGCCCGGAGGCCTACAAGGGCTCGTTGGGGCCCGCCCGCGCGTTCGCCGAGGACGGCTACATCTTCGTCTATCAGGACGTGCGCGGCCGCTACATGTCCGAAGGCCACCACATCTACTGCGTGCCCCACATCCCCAACAAGACGGGCAACCAGGTGGATGAAAGCTCCGACGCCTACGACACCATCGAGTACCTGATGCGCAACGTGCCCAACCACAACGGCAAGGTCGGCATCTACGGCGTCTCGCAACCTGGCTTCTATGCCACCCACTCGCTCATTGACGCGCACCCGGCGTTGAAAGCGGTCTCGCCGCAGGCGCCCGTGACCGACCGCTTCGAGGGCGACGACGACCATCGGGGCGGCGCGTTCTCGCTGGCGCAACGCTTCAGTTTCCAGCTCGGCTTCGGCGCTCCACGGCCCCAGCCAACGGCCACCCCCGCTCGGTCCACCTTCCGCATGCCGCACAACGATCTCTACAAGTTCCACCTTGAGATGGGGCCGTTGCCGAACTACCTGCCGATCTTCAAGGACAACCTCTATTGGGAGGAGACTACGCGGGCGGCAGACTACAACGAGTATTGGCAGAAGCGCAACGTCCGCCCGCACCTCAAGAACATCAAGCCAGCCGTGCTGGTGGTGGGCGGGCTGTTCGACGCCGAGGACCTGTTCGGCGCATGGCAGACCTATCTGACCATCGAACACCAGAGTCCGGGCACCGACAACCGCATCGTGATGGGTCCGTGGTCGCACGGTGGCTGGCATGGGCCGGCGGAGCGCTTGGGCGCGATCGAGTTCGGCTCCAGAACGGGCGAGGCCTTTGTCAACGATGTCGAGCGTCCGTTCTTTGCCCACCACTTGCACGGCAAAGACGCTCCGAAGTTGCCCGAGGCGATGGTGTTCGACACGGGGCTCAACAAGTGGTCGAACTTCGACGTTTGGCCGCCCAAGGAGAG
>JACFNW010000267.1 GCA_019454665.1 Fimbriimonadaceae bacterium
ATGAGGGCGCTCTCCTCGCCGCATTCGTAGGATCCCGCGCCGAGGTGGATGTAGAGGTCGAAGTCGTAGCCCGAATCGAGGATGTTCTTGCCCAGCAAGCCCGCCGCATAGGCTTCGTCAATGGCCTTCCGCATGGCGCGGGCGGCGTCAATGAACTCGCCCCGGATGTAGATGTAGCCCGATTGCGCGTTCGTGGCGAAGCCGCCGATGGTCATGCCCTCGACGAGCAGGAAGGGTGTCTGCTCCATCAACTGCTTGTCTTTGAACGTGCCGGGTTCGCCTTCGTCGGCGTTGCAGATCATGTAGTGCGGCTTGGTCTTCTCCTTCTCGATGCCGTTCCACTTGATCCACGTGGGGAAGCCCGCGCCGCCGCGACCCCGCAGGCCGGACGCCTTCACTTGGTCAATGACGGCCTGACGCTCCATCCCGAGGGCCTTCTTCAGGCCCTGGTACCCGCCCTTGGCCTGATATCCGGCGAGCGTGGCGTAGGCGGGATCGCCCGCGTGTTCGAACAGAAGCTTGAGTTCGGCCATGGACTTCCCTATTCTACTGGGTCGCCGCACCGCCAGGGCCCGTCAAGGCCCAGATCACTTGAACCCGCTGGTCGCGATGCCGTGGACGAACGTCTTCTGCGCGAAAAAGAACACCACGATGATCGGCAGGATCACGAGCAGCGAGGCGGCCATCAGCAGGTTCCACGGCGTGCCGCCGTGCTGGGTCTGGTACGCCTGCAACCCCAGCGAGAGCGTGAACGTGTTCTGGTCGGTGAGGAAGATGAGCGGGCCGAGGAAGTCGTTCCACGTGCCCATGAACGTGAACAAGGCGATCACGGTCACCGCCGGACGCGCGAGGGGCAGCACGATGTCGGCGAAGACGCGGAACTCGCTGGCCCCGTCTATGCGCGCCGCTTCGCTCAGGTCGTTGGGGATCGTGCGGAAGAACTGACGCAACAGGAAGATGGCAAACGCCGAACCCAGATACGCCGGAACCCAGAGCGGCTTGAACGAGCCCACCCAGCCGAGCCACCTGAACAGCGTGAACGTGGGCACCATCGTCACCGGGAACGGCACCATCATCGTCGCCAACGTGGCCGCGAAGAACAAGTCGCGCCCCGGCCACCGCAGCCGCGCGAACGAGTACGCCACGATCGTGTTCGAAGCCACCGACCCCACGACGCACAGAATCGTGATGATCACGGTGTTCCGCGCATACACGAGGAACGGCACGTAGCCCAGTTCCTTCGAACCGTAGAACACCGCGTCCGGGAAGTTGCTCCAGAGCACCTGGGACGGGATCCATCGTGGCGGCGAGGTGAGCGTTTCGCCGATCGGCTTCACCGCCGTGGTCAGCATCCACAGGAACGGCAACACGAACAGAATCGAGAGCAGCACCAACGCGACGTGGACGAACGCGACTCTACTGAGTCTCATAGTGGACGTGCCTCTCCGAGAGCCGCAGCGCGGCCAGAGTCAACGCGAGAATGATGAGGAACATCACCCACCCCATGGCGCTGGCGTAGCCCATGCGCTGATAGAGGAAGGCGTTGTCGTACAGGTACATCGCGAACATGTAGGTGCTGCGCGCCGGGGCACCACCGGGGAACATCACCTGCGGGACGGCGAACACCTGGATCGAGCCGATGATCGCCATGATCACGTTGAACAGGATCACGGGCGAGATCATGGGAAGCGTGATGTGGCGCGTTTTGTGCCAGGGCTTCGCTCCATCGAGGTCGGCGGCTTCGTAGAGGTTCGCGGGCACGTCCTGCAGCCCGGCCAAGTAGATGAGCATCGCCTGACCGCAGCCCCACGCGGCGATCAGGATGAGCGTCCACTTGGCCCAAGCCGGGTCGCCCAACCAATTCGGGGGACTGAAGCCGATCCCGCGCAGCGCCGCATTGAGCAGGCCGTAGTCGCCGTTGAACACCCACAGGAACAGCGTCGCCTGCGCGACCATCGGCACCAGCGTGGGCAAGAACAGCAGCGCCCGGTACACGGCCATCCCCTTGACCTTGGCGTTGAGCAACATGGCCAGCGCGATGGCCAGCACCGTGCCGAGCGGAACCGCCCCGAGGGTGTACAGGAGCGTGTTCTGCAACGCGGTCAGGAACACCCCGTCGCTCATCAACTCCTGGTAGTTGGACAAGCCGATCCACTTGGGCTCGCGCAACACCGAGAAGTTCGTGAAGCTCGTGACCAGCGAGAACACCAGCGGATACGCCAGCAACAGGACGAATCCCAGAATCCACGGAAGGGCGAACAGGATGCCGATGCGGGCTTCGTGCCGACTGTTCACGAGCGGGCCACCTGCTCGCGGTACGTCTTCCACAGTCCGTCAATCCGAGCCTGAGCGTCGTCGAGGGCTTGCTTGGGCGTCTTCAACCCTGTGTTGACCTCCTGAAACGCGTTGGCCAACTCGCCCGAGACTCGCGGGAAGAAGCCGCTCCGCGACGGGTAGATGGCGTTCGGCGAGCGGGCCAACTGGTCGAACAGCCGAATCGCCTTGTTGGGGTGGTTCTCGAAGAACGCCTCGGTGACCTCGTTGAGCGGCGAGTTCTTGCCATGGGCCGAGCAGAGGCCCTCCATGACGTCCTGCCTTTGGACGAACGCGATGAACTCGAACGCCTCCTTGACCCGTTTGGCGCCCCGCGGGATGACCAACACGTCTTGCGAGAGCAGACTGTGGCCCTTGAGGTCGGGCCGGTCCTTGGGATACGGCATGGGCACGGCGAACCACTCGAGTTCGGGTTGATACACCCGAATGTAAATGGCCTTCCAAACGCCGTTGAGTTCGGTCGCGACCTTGCCCGTCATGAACGGGTCCTGCGGCGAGGCGAAGTTGCCGAACCCGCTCTGGAAGTTCTGCACGGCCTGGGGGCCGAACTTTTTGGAGTAGCCCGCGATCCACTCGAACGCGCGCACGGTTTCGGGTCCGTTCAGGGTGGGCTTGCCGCCTTCGAACAGGTCGGCACCGAACAGCGGACCCCAGCCCCAATGCCACCACCCCGGGTTGGAAGGCAGAAAGCCGGCCATCACCAGGCTGCCGTCGGCGTTCTGCTTCGAGATGCGGTCGCTGAGGGCGTCGAGTTCCTCGATCGTCTCCGGGAACGTCTCGGGACTGGCGAATTCAGCGGGGACCAGGTCGGGCCGGACGTGGAGCCCGATGCTGGCCGGGGTGCTGGGGAGCGCCCAGAGCGTGTCTCCTTCCGAGAGCGCATCGTAGTAGGCGGGAATGTAGGTCTCCCGCGTGAGCCCGGCGGCTTTGGCCATGGGCGAGAGGTCGGTTAGGGCGCCGAGGTCGGCGAATTGGAACACCTGCTCCTGCCAGATACCGGCCACGTCGGGCGGGTTGCCGCCCCCGCTGGCCAGGATGGTCTTCTGGTCCACGCCCGAGATGCTCAGGTACTTGACGAAGATGCGGTCCTGCGAGCGGTTGAACGCGTCCACCACCTTGCGCATCTCTTGGCCCTCCTGCCCGGTCCACTTTTCCCAGTAGACGACGGTCACGCGGCCGGGCGAGGCTTCGCGAGACACGACCCGCTCGCCCAGCACGGCGGCCCCGACCGTCAAGATCAGGACGATGAGCAAGGCGAGTTTGGATTGGGGTCGCACGGCGTCGGACCCTTTGTTGGTTCGGGTCCATCTTGTCGGACGTTCGAAGCGGGCCAACCGGAGCGTCCCGTCTCCCACGAGGTCGAAATCGGCCAAACTGATCCCCATGCGCGTCGAATCGCTCGACTTCTTCAAGGCCATCGTCAACGTTCCTTCGCCTTCCGGGTACGAGGAGCGGGCCGCCGAAATCTTCCGGTCCTACACGGCCGAGTTCGCCGATGCCCAACACACCGACGTCCACGGCAACGCATGGGCCGTGGCCAACCCCGACGCCGAGATGAAGGTCATGCTTGCCGGCCACATGGACGAGATCGGCTTCGTGATCCACTACATCAGCGACGATGGGCTGCTCTACTTCAGCGGCGTCGGCGGGCACGACAGCTCGATCCCGATCGGCCAGCG
>JACFNW010000268.1 GCA_019454665.1 Fimbriimonadaceae bacterium
GTCGAGCCAGGCGACGTTGGAGGAGCTGTTGCCCTGAATCATCGCGGAGGACGTGTGCTTCACAGGGCCACCCGCCGACCAGTTGCCCGATCCGGCGTTGCCGTCCCAGTAGATGCAGTAGATCGTGTGGGGGGCGATCTGCGGCCACATGCCGGGGGCGTTGACGCCGAAGTAGCCTCGGGTCGCGTCCACGGTGAACACGCGCGACTCGGTGAAGAGCACCGTGCCGGCGGGGTCGTCAGCCTGCGTGAACGCCTTGCCTTCGCCATGCGTACACTCGGGGAACGGCGCCACGAACAGGTAGTTGATGCCGTACATCGGGAACCGGTTCTGGTTGCCGTACCACGCGTTCGGGCCGCTGCCGAAGATGTTGCGGGAGTCGCCGCGTTGCGGGTCGACCATCATGGCCAGCGACTTCATGTAGGGCTGGATCATGAACACCCACGAATCGGCGCGGGGCATCTCGGTGCCGCGCACCTGGTTGTACGTGCCGTTCAGGAACAGCGGGATCATGTCGTCGTTGTCCGCACCATACATGATCGCCGCGAGGCCGATCTGCTTGATGTTGCTGAGGGACGACGTGCGCTTGGCCGACTGCTTGGCCTGCGCGTAGACGGGGAAGAGCATCGCCGCGAGGATCGCGATGATGGCGATAACGACAAGGAGTTCGATGAGCGTGAAGGCTCTTCTTTTCAAGGGTGCACCTCTGAATCAAGTTCGTGGACGGCAAGCCGCCGCCCAACGTAAGGCTATTGTAAGCCAAACGACACGATTCTGCAAGGTGTGCGGGGAACTTTTTTCGAAATCGCCTCCGTACAGGTTCGATTGGAGGCGCCGTTGCGCTCGGAGCGCCAGGTTCCACGAGCGCCTCGGGCTCGTTACCAGGTTTGAACGGCCAGCCCTTGGCCTGCCGCCCCGCCGTGCCAATAAATCTCATGGGTTCCCAGCCCGAGTGGATTCAAGGCATGAGCGTGCACGAAGACGTCCTTCACATCGAACCGCAGACCCGCGAACAGCAGGTCCTGCACTTCGCCGCCCAGGGCCTCACCGACAAGGAGATCGCCCACAAGCTCGGCATCAGCCGCGAGACCGTCCTGACCTATTGGCGGCGCATCCGTCTGCGCCACGGGTCGGCCTCGCGCACCGAGGTCGTGGCCAAGGCGCTTTCGCTCCGCGCGGCGGAGAAGATCACCGAAGTCGAAGACCACAACCAGGTCCTGCTCTACGAGATCGCCGAACGCAAGCGCATGGAGCAACTGCTGATCCAGGCGTCCTCGCGGCTGCGCACGCTCATGGACAACCTGAACTCGGGGGTGCTGTTCGAAGACCAAGACGGCCGAGTCGCCTTCATCAATCAAGGATTCTGCGAGATGTTCGGGTTGCCGTTCAGGCCCAAGGAGTACGTGGGCCAAGAGCACCGCAACCTCATCCAACGGGCCAAGAAGGCCCTCAAAGACGGCAATCTGTTCGCCGACCGCTTGGTCGAGATTCAGGATGCCGAGTTTCCCGTGTACGGGGAGTTGTTCGAGATGGTGGACGGGCGTCAGCTGGTCATGGACTACCTGCCGATTGACCCGGCCAGTACGTTCAAGGGGCACCTGTGGCTCTGCCGCGAGGCGTCGAACTCGCAACCTCTGTTGCTGCGCAGCGTCACGTCCTCCTCGCTTGGCGAAGGTCTGATGGAGGCGGCGACCGCGCTCCTCTCGAACCCAGATTTCGAGTCCGGCGTCCACCAAGCTTTGGCTTCGCTGGGCACGCACTTCCATGCGGATCGCTGCTATGTGAGTCTGTGCGGCCCGAGCGGCGAGGAGTGCCAGTCGGTTCAGTGGTGCGGTCCCGGAGTGGTGCCGAAAGACAGTTGCGTTCCCAACCACGGCAAATCGCACCGGGCGTGGTGGCTGAACCACTTGCTCCGACACGACTCGGTTTGCGTCGAATCGCTCGACTCGATGCCCGGGGATGCCGACGCCGAGCGCAGGGTCCTCGTGGAGAGCAACGTCAAGTCGCTGGCGCTGTTTCCGATGGTGCACGATGGCGAGTTCCTCGGCTATCTGGGCCTCGAAACGGTCGAGTACGAGCGCCACTGGGAGCCGACCGTGCTGGAGGTCTCGGGTCAGGCGTCGCGCCTGTTCGCGGCAGCCGTCGCCTCTCGCCGCCCGCTGAAGGTCGTCGGCCGCACCGCTTGACGCGGGGAATGGGCTATAATCTCACGCGCCGTGCCCAGGTGGCGGAATTGGTAGACGCGCTAGTTTCAGGTACTAGTTCTCGCAAGGGAGTGAAGGTTCGAGTCCTTTCCTGGGCACCATGAATTGAACGGGGCCTCCATTCGAGGGCCCCGTTTTGCTGTCGAGGCGGGTCACTCGGTTTCCGAAGCCGCCGGCGCCGAGTAGTTCGGTGGCTCCTTCGTGATCCAAACGTCGTGCGGGTGGCTCTCGCGCAGGCTGGCCGTGGTGATCCGCATGAACTCGGCTCGCTCGCGAAGCTCTGCGAGGTTGTTGGCTCCCACGTAGCCCATGCCGCTCCGCAGCCCGCCCACGATCTGGGCGAACGTGTCGCTCAACGTGCCCTTGTAAGGCACGCGGCCCTCGACCCCCTCGGGGACGAGCACGCCGGTGTCCTTGGCCTGAAAATAGCGGTCCGACGAGCCCTGCTTCATCGCGGCGACCGAGCCCATGCCCCGGTACACCTTGTAGGCGCGGTTTCGGTAGATCTCGATCTCGCCTGGGCTCTCCTCGCACCCAGCAAACATGTTGCCCATCATCACGCAGCTGGCTCCGGCGGCGAGCGACTTGACCACGTCGCCCGACATGCGGATGCCGCCGTCGGCGATGGTGGGGACACCGAGTTCGTTGGCCGTTTGGCAACATTCGTACACCGCTGTGAACTGCGGGACGCCGACGCCCGCAACGACGCGCGTCGTACAGATCGAGCCCGCACCGATGCCGACCCGCAACCCGTCCACGCCCAGGGCGGCCAGGTCGCGGACGGAATCTGGGGTGGCCACGTTGCCCGCGATCACCTTGAGGTCCGGCAGCTTCTCCTTGAGCATGCGCACACAGTTCATCACGCCGGCGCTGTGGCCGTGGGCGGCATCTATCACCACGAAGTCCGCGCCGGCGTCCATCAGGGCTTTGGCCCTCTCGTAGGGTTGGCGCAGGGCGCCGATCGCGGCACCGACCACCAAGCGTCCCTTCGAGTCCTTGGTGGCGTCGGGGTGTCGCTTGACCTTTTGGATGTCCTTGATCGTGATGAGGCCCATCAGGTGGCCCTGAGCATCCACGATGGGCAGCTTCTCGATGCGGTGGTCGGCCAGCGTGCGTTCCGCGTCCTGGAGCGAGGTGCCGGCGGGGGCCGTCACCAGGTCCCTGGAGGTCATGCGGCTGGCGATCGGCTTGGTGAAGTCGGCCTCGAACCGGATGTCCCGGTTGGTCAGGATGCCGACGAGCCGGTTCTCGCCGTCCACGATCGGCACGCCGCTGATATGGAAGTGGTCCATCAGGTTGACGGCATCCTGAAGGGTCTTCTCGGGGGTGAGCTTGATGGGGTTGGTGATGACCCCGTGCTCGGAGCGCTTGACCCGATCCACCTCGATGGCCTGCTGCTCGATGCTCAGGTTGCGGTGGATGACGCCGACGCCGCCTTCGCGGGCGATGGCGATGGCCAGACGCGACTCGGTGACGGTGTCCATCGGTGCGGACACGATCGGGACGTTGAGTCGGATGCCAGGGAGGAACTCTGTGCTGGTGTCCACCTGGCTGGGGAGCACCTGCGTTTGTTTGGGGACGAGGAGAACGTCGTCGAAACTGAATCCTTCGCGAAAAGTGGGCAAAACGATGGGCACCTGCTTTTCAGTTCATTGTGGCACAGCAACGAACCCCCGAGGCGTGACTTTTGCGGCTCACATGCCGCGCGTCATCGGGCGTCCCCCGAACCGAACAAGGTTGTCCGCATGGTGTCCGCGCCCCGTCGCGCGCAACCGCTCCAGATAGCGACCCCACTCGGGCGAGGACTCC
>JACFNW010000269.1 GCA_019454665.1 Fimbriimonadaceae bacterium
CACAGGATTCTCGCTGCTCGAACACGACGGGAGCTACCCGGGCGACTTCGACGCGGCCCCGCGCCCGCCGCTACAGAAGGGCTACGAGGACAGCCAATGGGTCCAGTGGAGCATCATCGCGAACTTCTACCGCTGGTGCCGCGCGAACGGCGTGTACCTGAACGTGCCCGATTGGTACTTCCTGAACGGCTCGAACAAGACGGCCATGGGCTACCGCGAGACGAACTGGTCGCTGCCTCGGGCGCAACAGGTCATCCACGCGCGCCAAAACATCTACGACGGCACATGGCGCAAGACGCCCACGATGGGGTGGATGTTCGTGCCGCTGTCGCAGTATCACGGCGGTGGGGCGGCGGCCACAATCGAGCCGCTGGACCAGAACCTGCCCACCTACGAGGCGCACATCGCGAACTGCCTTGGCATGGGCGTGCAGGCGTGCTATCGTGGGCCGCGGCTGTACGACACCGATCGGACCCGGGATGCGGTCAAGAAATGGGTGGATTGGTTCAAGAAGTACCGGGACATCCTGGAATCCGACATCGTCCACCTGCGGCGGGCGGATGCCCGCGATTGGGACGGGGCGCTCCATGTTGCGCCGCACTTGCCGATCCGGGGCATGGCCGTGTTCTACAACCCTCTAGAGGAGCCGATCGAACGAACGATTCGTCTACCGCTTTACTACACAGGGTTGAACACAACGGCTACCATCGCCATTGAGGACAAGAAGCCGAAGCGCGTTCGATTGGCACGAGATCACTCGGTCACGCTCACGGTGAAGATCCCGGCTCAGGGCATGACGTGGGCCGTCGTGCGGCCGTGATCAGCCCTTGAACAGCGACTTGAGGATGAAGAGCATGTTCGCTGGGCGCTCGGCGAGACGCCGCGTGAAGTACGGGTACCAACTGTCGCCGAACGGAACATAAACGCGCACGTTGTAGCCCGCGTCGAGCAGGCGCTGTTGCAGGTCGCGCCGGATTCCGTACAGCATTTGGTACTCGAACGTGCTGCGATCGAGCCCCTGGGCCTTCTCGAAGGCCTCCAGTTCGGCGATGATCTTCTCGTCGTGCGTCGCGATCGCCGGGTAGTTGCCAGCGACCATCAACCGCTTCGCTTGGCGGACATAGGCCTCGTCGGTCTTGGCCTTATCCGGGTACGCGACCGAGGCGGGCTCCAGGTAGGCACCCTTGACGAGACGGGTCCGGATGCCGTTTGACACCATGATCTCCACGTCGTCATCGTTACGATACAGATAGCTTTGGAGCACCGTTCCTGTATTCTTGAAGTCGCTCCAAACGCGGAGGATCATGGCGATCGTGCGCTGCGTGTAGGCGCTTCCCTCCATGTCGACGCGCACGAAGTTGCCCAGTTGGGCGGCCACGCCAAGGACGTCGCGGAAGTTCTGCTCGGCGAACGCCTCGCCCTGATCCAGTCCGCATTGGGTCAACTTGATCGAGATGTTGATCTTGGCCTGGTGCGGCGATTGGGCGATGCGCTCGAGCATCGCGCTATAGGTGGCTTTGGCGGCCAAGGCTTCGGCTTCGGAGCGGGTGTTCTCGCCAAGGTAGTCGAGGGTGACCAGGAATCCGGCCTCCGCCAACCGTTCGGCCGCCGTCATGGCCTCGTCCAGGTTGTCGCCCGCGATGAAGCGCTCGACGAGTTTGCGAAACAACCGGGACCGGCGCACCATGCGCTCCACCCAGCTCGCCTCGGAGACTCGGATGATGGCGGAGCGCAGCATGAACGGCTTGGCCGATGGGGATCAGTTGTCGGTGACGATCTTGACGAAGGCCTTTTCCTTGCTCTTCGCGGCGATGCAGCTCACCACCGAGCGGATGGCCGAGACCACTCGCCCACCCTTTCCGATGAGCTTGCCCACGTCTTCTTGGGCTACGTGGACGTTGAAGGTCCGCACGTTGCCGCTGACCTCTTCCTCGATCTCCAGCATGTCGGGCCTCTCGATGACGGCGCCGACCACGTACTCGACGAACGGGCGGTAGCTCATGCGCCTTCGCTCACAGCCTCTTCGGCGACCGCTTCGGCGACCTTGGCGGTGACCTCGTTGTCAATGGCCGTGCTCACCGAGGTGGCCGCGGTCGTCTTGTCGAGGTATGCGAAATCCTTGCGTGCCTTGGGCCGCTGGCCGAAGTACTCGTCGAGCACGCCGACCTTCTTGAGCAGGTAGGCCACGGTCTCGGTCGGCTGAGCGCCGTTGAGCAGCCAATGCAGGGCTCGGTCGTTCTTGATTTCGAGATGCTTCGGCTGAGTCGTCGGGTTGTACGTCCCGATGACCTCGTTGAAGCTGCCGTTGCGGCCCGCCGTGCTCGGCGCCACCACGACTCGGTAAAACGGCGCGCCTTTCGCGCCCATGCGTCGCAACCTGATCTTAACCACTAAATCTGATACTCCTGAGTCACCGGCGACCGCCTCGCTGCTTCTTGAACCGCTGCTCCAGCTTCACCATCTGCTTCATCCCGCGCTTCATCTCGTTCAATTGCTTGATGAGCGCGTTGACTTCTTCGACGGACGTGCCTGAGCCCGCGGCGATGCGCTTTCGCCGGGAACCATTGATTATATCCGGATTCGATCGCTCGCGTGCCGTCATGCTCAGGATCATCGCCTCGATTCGCCCCACGTGCTTCTCGTCCACCTGGTTCAGGGCCTCCTCGGGAACCATCGAACTGATGCCGGGAAGCATCTTCAGCACCTGCTGCAGCGGCCCCATCCGACGCATCGTCGCGAACTGCGACAGCATGTCGTTGAAGTCGAGGCCGCCCTTGCGCATCTTGCCCTCGAGTTCCTTGACCTGCTCCTGATCGAGAGCGGTTTCGGCGCGTTCGATGATGCCCAGGACGTCGCCCATGCCAATGATTCGGCCGGCCATTCGGTCGGGGTGGAACACGTCGAGGGCGTCCACGGCCTCGCCGACGCCGATGAATCGCACCGGCGTTCCGGTGGCGGCACGGACGCTGAGCACGGCTCCGCCTCGGGTGTCGCCGTCGAGCTTGGTGAAGATCGCGCCGGTCACGGGCACACGCTCGTGGAACGCTTGGGCTACGTTGACCGCTTCCTGACCCGTGGTCGAATCAAGGACCAGGAACACCTCGCTGGGGCGCGACACGTTGTGGACTTCGCGCAACTCGCGCATCAGGTCTTCGTCCACCGTGAGACGCCCGGCGGTGTCCACGATGAGCACGTCGAGCATCAGGTGCTTGCAGCGCTCCAACGCCTCGCGCGCGATCTGTGGCGGTTTGGTGCCGTCCGTCTTGGCGTAAACGGGCACGTCCACCTGCTCGCCCAGCACCTGCAACTGGTGGACCGCTGCGGGGCGCTGCGTGTCGCACGCCGCCATCATCGGCTTCTTGCCCTGCTTCTGGAACCACTGGGCCAGCTTCGCGCAACTCGTGGTTTTGCCCGAGCCCTGCAGGCCGCACATGAGCACCACGGTCGGCGGCGCCGGCGACCAATTGAAGCGGACGGTCTCGCCGCCCAGGATGGCGACCAGTTCGTCGCGAACGATCTTGACGATGGTCTGGTCGGCGGTCAGGCTGCCGAACACGGCCTCGCCCACGGCCTTTTCGCGGATGCGCCGCATCAGGTCCTTGGCGACGGCGAAGTTGACGTCGGCTTCGAGCAGCGCCACGCGGATTTCGCGCAACGCCTCGTTCACGTCGTCTTCGGTGAGCCTTCCCTTCCGCCGCAACCCGGCAAAGACCCCGGACAGGCGGCGCGTCAAATTGTCGAGCATAGGGCTCGGGGATTGTACTCTGGCGGCAGGGCCCGGGTGGTCGGCAAGTGGCCCGAGAGGCGCACAATTCTAACCTGCCGACAACCAGGCGACCACATGCGGACAACCTGCCGACGCATCGGGGTCGCCCCGGGTGCTACGACATTCCCGACCCCTTGTTCCCGTACCATTGCGACCAAACTCGAGCGCGGGTTCGGAACTCGTGAGGGTCGGCGTGTTCCAGCAAGGGGGGGGCACGGTCTGCCGGGCAGGGAGGTTCTTGGG
>JACFNW010000270.1 GCA_019454665.1 Fimbriimonadaceae bacterium
CTATGGCAGCGGCAACGGCTTCCTGGGTCTGTACATCGTTCGCCCCGAGCTTCGCGGCCAAGGCTATGGGCGGGCGTTGTGGGAAACCGTGCTTGCCGCACAGACGTTGGACTCCATCGGGCTGGACGGGGTCGTCGCCCAGCAGGCGAACTACGCCGAATCGGGGTTCGCGCTCGCGCACCGCAACCTTCGCTTCGCCGCCGCCGGGTTGGCTTTCGAGGCGGAGCCGGAAGTGGACGAGCCGGTGTCCGGGGAGATTCTCGAGGCACTCAAGGCGTCCTATCCCGCTCCCAGAAACGGGTTCAACAAGCTTTGGTGGGCCCACCCGCGCCATGTGCGTGCCGTGAAACGCCGAGACGGCCGGATCACCGGGCTCGGAGTGGCCCGCAGATGTGCCGTCGGGTGGAAGATCGGCCCTCTGATCGCCCACGACGAACTCTCCGCCGACCACGTGTTTCGCCGTCTCGCGGCGGCAGCCGAGGGGGAACAGGTGGTCCTGGACGTTCCTGAGCCCAACGCCGCAGCCCTTCGTTTGGCGGAGCGTTATGGAATGAAGCTGGTGTTTGAAACGGCTAGGATGATTCGGGGGACTCCCTTGCCGCACGACCTCGCCCCCTTGTACGGAGTGACGACGCTGGAACTTGGCTGAGCCGGCCTGCGGGCCGGTAGAAGGAACCAAGGCCGCGCTCCAGAATCCAACCTCAATGCTCCACTTGCCGCTCCTCTGCCTCGCCGCGTTCACGCAATCCGTCGCCGTTGCGCCCGTGCCTCAAGACGCCGAGTGGTGGCGACAGCGGCACGAGCAGAAGATGGAGGTCACCCGCAAGGGCGGCTACGACGTGGCGTTCCTGGGCGACAGCATCACCCAGGGCTGGGAAGGGGGCGGCAGAGCCGCGTGGGACGAGTTCTTCGCGCCGATGAGGGCCGCCAACTTTGGTTACTCGGGCGACCGGACCGAGCACGTTCTTTGGCGGCTGCAGAAGGGCGAAATGCTGCCCGCAAAGCCCAAAGTCGTCGTCATCATGATCGGCACAAACAACGTCGGTCATGGCTCGTCGAACCCCGCGCAGACCGTGGAGGGCATCCGCGCGATCCTTGCTGCGATCCGCCAGGGCTCGCCCAAGACGCAGGTGCTTCTGCTCGCCGTGTTCCCCCGGGGGGCGACGGCCGACGACCGGTTGCGCGTGCAGGTGGGCGAGATCAATGCCGGATTGCGCGGGGTTTCCGAACCCGGCGTGCGGTTCCTCGACATCGGGCACCACTTCGTTCGGTCCGACGGCACGCTGAAGGACTCGCTGATGCCCGACCTGTTGCACTTGAACCCCGATGGCTACGGCATCTGGGCGCGGGCGATCGCGGGCGAAGTGCGGGGCATGTTGCGAACGTGAGTCCGAAGTTGCGTGTATAATGCACGAGCCTCAGCGGAGAGATGGCTGAGTGGTCGAAAGCGCCCGCCTGCTAAGTGGGTAGGGGAAGAAATTCCTCTCTCGGGTTCGAATCCCGATCTCTCCGCCAGAACTCGCCGTGCCGGATTCGGTCGAAACATGAAGCGAACGCGAAACGCGACGGGCATTGGGGGCCGCTTGGCGGTCTGCTCTCTTGTTGCGTTTCTGTCGCTCGGGTCGCGCGCTCTCGCACAGCCCACCCTCGAGCGGTATCTCGCCGAACGGGCCAAGCAAGGCATCGTCGCCCCCGTTGGACTCGAAACCGCGTTGACCACCGTCGGCACCCGGACCTTCGAAGTGCGCGCTTCGGTTCGCGGCAGCCTCGTTCGCGAGGGCAAGCGAAGCCTGTTGCTGGAGCTCGAAGACGGCGAGCACGTGGTGGCCGGAGTCGGCGCCGAGCACCAATGGCTGGCCGGACGCGTCGGCTCGATCCGCATGATCCTGCGCACGGTTCGTCCGAACGAAGACGCCGACCCGACCACGGACGTTCACCTGGCGATTGACGAGGGCCACATGACCACGCACGAGCTGGCTCAGGCTCAAGAGCGTGCGATGGAGGTGGCTCGAAGTCGCCAGCGGGGTTCGGCAACGTCCCGTGGCACCGTGCAGCGCCCGCCCCGCGAACAGGTCGAAGTCGCCAAAGATTGGAGCCTGGGCGCCCACGAAGCGACGCCCTACTATGCTGGCTACGTGAAGCGGCAGAACTCGCGGCTTTCCGATGCCGAGGCGTACCGCATCGCCGAGGGCATCGTCGGCTTTTCGGTACGGTTCGGCGTGGACGCCCGGCTGATCTTGGCCATGGTCCAAGTCGAGAGCGGCTTCGACCCGAGCGCGACCAGCCGAAGCGGGGCGCAAGGGCTTGGGCAACTCATGCCCGGCACGGCGCGCGGCCTGGGCGTCAGCAACTCGTACGACACCAACGAGAACCTCTACGGGACGGTCAAGCTGATCCGGGGCCACATCGCCAACTACATGAAGAAGACCGGCGACGCCTACGAATCGCTGGTACTGGCGCTGGCCGCGTACAACGCGGGGAGCGGCGCGGTTCGACGTCACGGTGGCGTCCCGCCCTACCGCGAGACGCAGAACTACATCCCCAAGGTCATCAACCTGTACCGCAAACTCTGCGAAGGCTAAGTCTGCGGAAGGAGTTCTGAACGGGGCGGCGAATCAACGCCCACATGTCCGCTCGCAAGATGCCTCTCCACACGCGCATCCTCATCGGCTTGGTGTTGGGCGCGGTCGCCGGATTGGCCTGTCAACAAGCTCTGGGCACCGATCACCCCGACCTGAGATGGTGGGTGGACAACGTGGCCAAGCCGATCGGCCAAGTCTTCCTGCGGATGATCTTTATGATCGTCGTGCCGCTCTTGGTGTCCGCCCTCATTCTGGGCGTGGCGGACATCGGCGACGCGAAGAAGGTGGGTCGCGTCGGCGTTCGGGCGTTGGCGATGACGGTGCTCCTCTCCGGCATCGCCGTGGCGATCGGACTGACCGCAGTGAACTTGGTGAAGCCGGGCATCGGGCTCGACCAGGTTCAGAAAGACCGGCTCTTCGAGCTGTATGCGGACAAGGCGGATGCCCAGAAGAAAGTCGAGCAGGCGGGGCAGGCCAAGTCGGTGGGCGAGACCCTGCTGGAACTGATCCCTGCCAACCCGGTCCAAGAAGCCGCGCGCGCCCTTGAGGGCGGATTGCTGCCGCTCATGGTCTTCAGCCTGATCTTCGGCATCGCGCTCTCGGGGATCGCCGCCGAGAAGGCTCTGCCAGTGCGCGCATTCATGGAAGGGCTGTTCGAGGTGAGCCAGAAGGTCATCGGCTACGCCATGTCCATCGCGCCCTATGGCGTGTTTGCCTTGGTCTTCTCGACCACGGCCTTGCTCGGCCTCGATGCGCTCAGCGCTCTCGGGCGGTATGCGATTCTGGTGTTGGTGGCGCTGGCGTTCCACCAAATCGTGACGTATTCAGTCGTGCTCAAGCTGATCGCCCGGATGAACCCGCTGGATTTCTTCAAGCGGATTCGTACGGTCATGCTCACCGCGTTCGCCACGTCTTCGAGCAACGCGACGCTCCCCGAGGCGTTGAGGTCGGCAAGGGAAGACCTCGGTCTGCCGCGCGACATCAGCTCGTTCGTGCTCACCGTGGGGGCGACGGCCAACCAGAACGGCACGGCCTTGTTCGAGGGCATCACGGTTTTGTTTCTGGCCCAATTCTTTGGTATCACGCTCGACATCGGCCAGCAGATCACGGTCATTCTGTTGTGTGTTCTGGCCGGAGTGGGCACCGCGGGTGTGCCCGGTGGCTCGTGGCCGATGATCGCCATCGTCCTGACCAAGGTCGGGGTGCCGCCGGAGTCCATCGGCTTGGTGTTGGGCATAGACCGCATCCTCGACATGAGCCGGACGGTGCTCAACGTCACGGGCGACCTGACGATCGCCACATGCGTGACGAAGATGGAGGAGCGCTCCGGTTTGGAATTCCGCGACGCCGCGGGCTAAAACGCCATGCAATCGTAATCGCGGATGAGTCCGACGATTCGCCCGATCACT
>JACFNW010000271.1 GCA_019454665.1 Fimbriimonadaceae bacterium
AACCCCTCCCCGGCCCTCCCCAAGCTGCTTGGGGAGGGAGCATGGCCGGCGCCCTGCATCCCCCTCGAGACTTCGGCCCGGGTTCGAGGAGTCTGGCGGTACGCGGCCAGCGGAATCCTGAGCACTGAAACCTGAAACCCTGTCGAGGTATGGCTCCCTCCCCCTGCCCCTCCCTCGGACACGAGTCATTCCGAGGGAGGAGGTCGCCGCAGGCTTGATGCGCTTGCAACGTGGCGGCTAGTCGCCGCGCAGGTCGTCCATCGGCGGGGCCGAACTCGCCTGGGGACCCCCCGCTTGCGGGGCGGCTTGGCCCTTGAGCGGTGCGGTCTTCGGCTTGTTGGCTTCCGCCACGTCTTCCGACGATTCGCCCTTGGCGCACCCGACCGCGAACAACGCGGCCAGGCAGGACAGGAGAACGAGTCGCTTCATCCGATTACTCGCGGGTGTCCCACATGTACTGGGACGCGTCGGTCACCACGATGTTTGCCGCCGGAGTGTCCTTGGTCCAGTTCGAACCCTTGGCCAAAGCGCCGGGGCTGAGCTTGGACGTGTGGCCGTCGGTGAACGTCGTGGGGATTTGGCCGTTGGCGCGGGGCGCGTTGAGGCCGGTCCACTTGCCTTCCTGCTCGCTGGGGACCTGGTCGCTCCAGAAGCTGTCGGTTCCCCAACCGCCGCCGCACCAGTAGTCCGGGGTGGTGTAGCAGTCGGGGGCCTCGACCGTGCCGATGGTCATCCAGCCGACTCCTGCTCCATACCACCAGATGCCGCCGTCGTTGCCGCGGCCGGTGCGCTCGGTGAACATGACCGTCGCCGCCGGATTGGCGACCGAGGTCGAACCGATCGTGGTGATGGGCGTCGGCCACGTGCAGCAGAGCGACGGGCTCAGGTAGGTGTAGTTGTAGCCGTAGTTGACGAAGCGGGTTCCTGCCCGGCGAGGGATTTCGCCGCCGCCGATCATGCCGCTGCTGAGCGGCGAACCGTTGAGGTCCACGCTCTTCTGATACGGGTCGAGGAGCAAGGGCCAGCCGGCGTAGCCGCCAGCGGACGCCCAGGCGTCGGGGTCGTTGCTGTTCCACGTGCCGACCGGGACGAAGTTGTCGTCGTTGTCGTTCGCGTACATGATCTGCGCGAGGCCGATCTGCTTGACGTTGCTGATGCTGGCCGCGCCCTTGGCGGTCGCCTTGGCCTGAGCATAGACGGGGAAGAGCATCGCCGCGAGAATCGCGATGATGGCGATGACGACAAGGAGCTCGATGAGCGTGAAGCCTTTTCGCATGGTTTGTATTGGTTCCTCCGAGACGGACTCGCAGTGGTCCTCGCGGTGGCCCAACGGATCGGTAGCAGCTCGATCCGTCGAGGGCCGTAGCGAGATAGTACGTCAGGCTACCAGCGGGAATCCCGCGATTCTTGGAAACCAGCGCCGATTTCATGGGTCGTTCATGGGTGTTGGTCCCACGTTCAAACGCCGTTCATGCGCGCATTTCCAGCGCGAACGCGATATAGTGGAGAGCGGCTCGGCTGGCCGAGCCCCATACGGCACACCATGAGCTTGCCCATCATCGCCCTGTTCACCGGTTTGGTGCTGATCGTCGCCTACCGAACGTACGGCAGCGTGCTGGCGCGGCTGTTGCGCTTGTCCGACGCCAACATCACACCCGCCGTCGCCATGCGGGACGACAACGACTTCCTGCCGATCGAGCCCAAGTTCCTGCTCGGGCAACACTTTTCGGCCATCGCGGCGGCGGGTCCGATCGTCGGCCCGATCATCGCGGGGCTCATGTTCGGCTGGGGGCCGGCCCTAGTTTGGATCATCCTGGGCTTGATCCTCATCGGCGGCGTCCACGACTTCACGGCGCTGGTCGCTTCGATCCGGCACCGGGCGCGCACGATCCCCGAGGTGGTCCGCGAGCACGTCAGCCCGCGCGCGTTCGTCCTGTTCTTGGTGTTCATCTGGCTGACCCTGGTCTACATCATCGTGGCGTTCACCGACATCACGTCGGCGGCGTTTGTGGGTTCTCAGGCGCTGGAGAACGGCCAAGTGGTCAAAGGCGGCGGCATCGCGACGTCTTCCCTGCTCTACCTGCTGCTGCCCGTCGCGATGGGCTTGCTGCTTCGGTTCACCAAGCTCAGTCTCTCGGCCGCCACCATCATCTTCGTTCCGCTGGTCGTCGGCGCAATTTGGGTCGGGCAGATGATCCCCATGGACGTGGAGGGGTGGTTGAACCTATCCGACGCTCAGAAGGTTTGGGACGTCGTGATCCTTGGCTACTGCGTGTTGGCTGCCGTCGCGCCGATGTGGTTGCTCCTTCAGCCGCGCGGCCACTTGGGAGGCTACTTCCTTTACTTCTTCCTCATCGTAGGCGGGCTCGGGATGCTCCTCGGAGGCCGGCCCATCGAGTATCCGGCCTTTCTTGGCTGGACCAGCGAGAAGGGCGACACGCTCACACCGATCCTGTTCATCACGATCGCGTGCGGCGCGGTCAGCGGGTTCCATGCGTTGATCGCCAGCGGCACCACGTCGAAGCAGTTGGCCCGCGAGAGTCAGGCCAAGATCGTCGGTTACGGCACCATGCTCATGGAGGCGGGCGTCGCCGTCCTGGCCCTGAGTTGCGTCATGGTGCTGGCCAAGGGCGACCCCCTGGCTGGGCAGTCGCCGAACCTTGTGTTTGCCTTCGGAATCGGCTCGATTCTCGAGAAGGTGGGGATCCCCGCCGTCCTCGCCATCTCGCTGATGCTCATGGCGTTCACCACGTTCGTGTACGACACGCTCGACGTGTGCACCCGGCTGGGGCGATACATCGTGCAAGAGCTCACGGGCTGGCAGGACCGCAAGGGCGCGTGGATCGGCACGATGCTCACCGCCGGCGTGCCGTTGTTCTTCGTCATGCAGAAGTCGCTCGACGCTGCGGGCAAGCCGATCCCGGCGTGGCGCACGTTTTGGTCTCTGTTCGGCGCTTCGAACCAATTGCTCGCCGCGCTCACCTTGTTGGGGATCACGGTTTGGCTCTTGCGGACGCGCCAGGCCCGCTGGCCCCTCTTGGTCACCGGTATTCCCGCCGTGTTCATGTATGGGATGAGTTGCTGGGCTCTCGTCGGCCTTGTGACCAAGGCTCAAGTGGCCGCGGTCGCCTGGGTCGGCGTCGTCTTGTTGGGATTGGCCGCTTGGATGGCGGTCGAAGCCGTCCTCGCCATCTTCCGTCCCGCCCGAATCGAACCTCTTTCGGCCACGCCTTGAGTCTACGACCGACCCGCGAAGCCCCCGTCAACCGCCAGGGCGCGGTGAGTCCGGTATGTGTCGCCTACCAGAGCGGACCGGTCGCCGAGGTCCTGATGGCGATGGACCAACAGGGCATCACGGGCACGATCTATGTCTACGCTCCGGTGGCCGTGGACATGGTTCGTTTGCTGCGCTCGGCTGTTTTGGCGGGGCACGAGATCGGCAACGCGGCTTTGGTTCACCTGACGGACGAAGACGGTTTGCTCATGACCGACGATCCGAACGTGCTCAAGCGCGAGATCGCCGAGACCGAGGAGTTCATCGCCAACGTGCTTCAGGACAAGCGCAACCACTCCATCGCGCTTTCGCTCGTCCCCGACTCCCGCGGCCCGGAGCGCGTGCTCGACCAGATCGCGCAGGCCCTGAACCTGCTGGCGATGGAAGAACTGAAGGACTGGGGGCCGCGCACTTGGCTGATCGGATCCCACGGCTTGAACGTGCCGCCGATCAACCGCCGCAGCGTCTATAGTTGGAGTCTCCGAGACGGCGACGGGGTGGTGAGACAGGCCATTCAGGCGCGAGCGTGGGCGGTGCCGAGATTCGATCCGCCGATGCAGACCGCCTCCGAGACCACGCTGGACGGCTTTGCCGAGATGTGCCGCCTGGCCGCCGAGGCTCGAGATCGGGTTTGGGTCGGCTCGGTCCACCAAGCCGCGGTCGCGCTGACCAAGGGCAACCTCGTTCT
>JACFNW010000272.1:0-323 GCA_019454665.1 Fimbriimonadaceae bacterium
GGACTGGTTCCGGGCACGATCTCCCTGCTGGTCATGGACAAGATCGGCCACGGCAACGCGCGCGCCCTGTTCGCGACCGGCGAGGTGTTTGACGCCCAGCGCGCCCTGCAGATCGGCCTGGTCCATGCCGTATGCGCCGAAGATGACCTTGACCAGCAAGTCGACGCCCGAATCAAAATGGTGCTCTCGGCCGGGCCAAAGGCCGTCGCCGGTGCCAAGTTGCTCCCGCTGGACCCACCCACGTCGCCCGAAGACGCCGCGCGGCGGCTGGCCCGGGTTCGCGCCGGAGACGAGGCCCGAGAGGGCGTCGCCGCATTCATTGA
>JACFNW010000272.1:333-3959 GCA_019454665.1 Fimbriimonadaceae bacterium
GCTTCGTGGTGGACCGATGAAAACGCTGCTTGTCGCCAACCGAGGCGAGATCGCCGTTCGGGTCATTCGGGCGGCACGCGAGATGGGTCTACGGACCGTCGCCGTAGCCAGCGAAGCCGACGCCCACGCCGCGCACGCCAAGTTCGCCGACACCGTCGTGGACTTAGGCCCTTCCGATTCCCGCGAGAGCTACCTTCGCACCGATAAGATCCTCGCCGCCTGCCGCGAGACCGGAGCCGACGCCGTCCACCCTGGGTATGGGTTTCTCTCCGAGAACGCCGACTTCGCCGAGGCGTGCGAAGCCGCAGGGGTAACGTTCGTCGGGCCGCCCGCCTCCGCCATGCGGGCTCTGGGCGCGAAGATCCCGGCGAAGGAACTGGCCAGATCGTGCGGTGTGCCGACCGTGCCAGGCTTCTTCGAAGCCGGCGCGACCGACGCCCGACTCCGGGACGCCGCCGACACCATCGGCTATCCCGTCATGCTCAAAGCCTCGGCGGGCGGCGGGGGACGGGGCATGAGAGTGGTCCGTTCCGAGGACGAGTTCGATGCCGCCCTGAGCCTCGCGCGTTCGGAGGCCGTCTCGGCGTTTGGCGATGGGGCGATGATGGTCGAGAAGCTCGTCCTATCGCCGAGGCACATCGAGGTTCAGCTCTTGGCCGATCGCCATGGCAACGTGGCCGTCCTGTTCGAACGCGAGTGCTCGGTTCAGCGACGCCACCAGAAGCTCATCGAGGAGGCCCCTTCGCCGCTCTTTGCCGACCCCTCGAAGATGCACCTTTGGGAGACCATGCGCCGCAGCGCCATCGAGTTGGCCAAGGCTGCGGGCTACGTGGGCGCAGGCACGGTCGAGTTCATCTACGACCCGGAAGCCAAGGCCGTGTACTTCTTGGAGGTCAACGCGCGCCTACAGGTCGAACATCCGGTCACCGAGCAGATCACCGGCGTGGACCTGGTTCAATGGCAGTTGCGGATCGCGGACGGAGAGCGGCTGGACTTCGCCCCGAGTTTGTTCGCGGGCGACCGCTCGGCGATCCGCGGCCACGCGGTCGAAGTGCGGGTGGTCTCCGAGGACCCCGCCCGGGGGTTCATGCCCGCTTCGGGACGCCTCGTGGGTTGGGCCGAGCCCTCGGGCCCGGGCATCCGCGTGGACACCGGCTACGGCCCCGGCGCGGAGGTGCCGCGCTTCTACGACTCGCTCCTGGCCAAAGTGATCACCTCCGGCGAGACGCGAAACGCGGCGATCCGGCGGATGGAGGACGCCCTTCTCGACTTCCACATCCTGGGCGTCCCGACGAACATCGAGTTCATGCTTTCGGTCCTCGAGCATCCCGCGTTCCTTGCCGGGACGGTGGACACGGGGTTTGTGGACCGCGAGATGTCGGGCTGGACGCCTCGGGAGGACCTTCCGCCCGTGCTGGGCGCCTTGTGCCGCGTCTCGCGGCCTGCAAGTGCCGAGGCCAAGCGCACCGTCGCTGGGCCGTGGGACCTTGCGGACGGCTGGCGGGTCGCCCGTTCGGGCTAGGGGGTACCCTAGGCGAGCCGTATGAAAATCCGCATCGGGCACAGCCCGGACAGCGACGACGCCTTCATGTTCTGGGGTCTGGCGTCCGGCGCGGTCCAATCCGACCACGAGTTCGAACACATTCTCCGCGACATCCAAACGCTCAACGAATGGGCGATGGAGGGGCGGCTCGAATCCACCGCGGTCTCCGTCCATGCGTTCGCCTACGTCTCGGACAAGTACGCCCTGCTGCGCCATGGCGGCTCATTCGGCGACGACTACGGCCCGATGATCGTCTCCAAGCGAGCGCTCTCGCGGGAGGAGTTGGCCGAGACCACCATCGCAGTGCCCGGTAAACTCACGACGGCCTACCTGGCGCTGAACCTCTACCTCCCCAATCCGAAGTTCGAAGTGGTCCCGTTCGACGAGATCATTCCTGCGGTTCAGGAAGGTCGCTTTGAGGCCGGACTGATCATCCACGAGGGGCAGTTGACCTACGAGAAGGAGGGCATGGTGCTCATCGAGGACCTCGGCAAGTGGTGGAAGCGGGAGACCGGATTGCCGCTGCCCCTCGGCGTGAACACCGTGCGCAAAGACCTCGGCCCCGAGTTGGTCGCCGATGTCAGCCGCTGCATGCGCGAGAGCATCAAGGCCGGCCTAACGAACCGGCCCAAGGCCTTGGAGTACGCCTTGCAGTTTGCACGGGGGATGGACGTTGAGACGAGCGACGAGTTCGTGGGGATGTACGTCAACGAGCGCACGCTCGATATGGGCGAAGAGGGTGTGCGGGCGATTCGCGAGCTGCTTTCGCGGGGCGCCGCGATCGGCCTGGTGCCGCCTGTGACCGTCGAAGTCGTTCAGTGAGGCCCCAAGGGCTGTTACAATGGGCACTATGCTGGATCGCATCACGACCGACCCTGCTATCTGCCACGGCAAACCTTGCCTGCGCGGTCTGCGGTACCCCGTCGAGGAGGTCCTCGCTTGGCTCGCTGCAGGCATGAGCCACGATGAGATTCTGGCCGACTATCCGGATCGGGAACGCGAGGACATTTTGGCCGCGCTCGAGTACGCGCAGCGCCTGGTTCAGGTCAAGCGAGCGGTCGGTGTACCTCCCGGGCCTCACCTAAGCAAGTAAAGGGAGCCTGAGGGAACTGCTCTCAGTTCTTGGCTGACGGCCCTCAATCGTCCGGCAATCTCGTCGGTCGAGCAGTTGCCGAGCCGAATCCAGACGACCGTGACCTCCTCAACTCGGTGAACCGAGAGATGAGCGATGTCCGCATCCTTGGTTACGATCGCATGACCTCTTGAAGCTGCGTACGACCAGACCTCATCGTCAGTCGCGCCCGCCAAGCCCGCCTGAACGACCGATTCAGATCCTGGAAAATGCGTGTGGACCAGCGATGGCAACTTGAACGACAAGTTCTCATCAAAGAACAGAGTCATTGCCCGCTCGCTAGCAAGTGCTTTTCCCTGTCGGCAGCGTAGGCGAGACAGGCCAGAATGCCTTCCCGCGTCAGGTGCGGGAAGTCGGCCAACACATCCTCGACCGACATCCCAGACGCCAGGTACTCGAGCACGTCGTAGACCGCGATCCGCGTGCCGGCAATGCACGGCTTCCCGCTCCGGATTCTGGGATCGCTGGCAAGGTGCTGTCGGTAGTCCACGAGCCTATTGTACGCCCGAACCACCGCAAACAACGAAAGGGGTCCGAGGCGCAAACGCCTCGAACCCCTCGTGTGAACCGTTCGACCGGTTAGGAAACCGCTTCGCGGACGAGCTCGCGGAAGGCCTCCATGTCGTGGATGGCCAGTTCGCTCAGCATCTTGCGGTTGACCGCGATGCCCTTGTTCGTCATGCCGTGGATCAAGTCGTTGTACTTGACGTCGCACAGCTTGCAGGCGGCGGAGATGCGCGCGATCCACAGGCGGCGGAAGTCGCGCTTGCGCTGGCGACGGTCGCGGAACGCGTACTGGCCCGACTTCATCACCTGCTCGTGAGCGCGGCGGAAAACGTTCTTCTTGCGGCCCCAGTAGCCCGAGGCGCGTTGGATGATCTTCTTGTGGCGTTTGTGGCGCATCAGGCCACGTTTGACTCTTGCCATTGCTTGTTTCCTTGCAACCGTTTC
>JACFNW010000273.1:0-249 GCA_019454665.1 Fimbriimonadaceae bacterium
GGGCGATCTCCTCCTCGATGGTGGCGCAGACGGCGAAGGCGGGCGTGCCGATGCGGCGCAGTTCTTCCATGCGTTGCTCGATGGCGGCAGGTGGTTGGGCGGCCTCGTCCTCGCCCACGTTGAACGCCACGACCATCGGCTTGCCCGTGAGGAACTGATAGTTGCGGACGAGCGTGCGCTCGTTCTCGTCGAGTTCCATCGAGCGCAACGGCAAGCCTTGCTCCAGCGGCTCCTTGAACTTCTCGAACG
>JACFNW010000273.1:259-3954 GCA_019454665.1 Fimbriimonadaceae bacterium
TCTCCTGGTACTCGGGGTGGCCGGGGTTGCGCGCGTTCTGGCTCTTGGAAAGGCGGTCCAGTCGGTTTTCGACGATCTGCAGGTCGGCCAGGATCAGCTCGACGTCCATCGCGTCGGCGTCGCGGACGGGGTCCACGTCGTCGTGATAGTGCGCCGCCGGGTTCTCGAACGCGCGGACGACGTGGAGCAGCAGGTCCATCTTGCGCGCGTTGTCGAGCATCCGTTGCGAGAGCATCCGCGCCGCGCCACCCTGGGCGCTCTCGATGTCGTCGTGAAGGATGACCGTGGCCGGCGTGATCTTCTTGGGCTTGACCTGCGCCACGATGCGGTCGAACCGGGGGTCGGGTACAGGCACGGCGATCACGTCGCCTTTGGCGGACCCTTGGGCGGCTGCGCGGAACAGCGAACTCTTGCCCGACGAGGCGAAACCGATCAGACCGACTTTCATGGGGAGGCTTGTATTATGAACGCCCTGGCATCACGGGCCAGGGTCCCGGGGTGTCTTGTGTCTGGTGGCCCATCAACCGGTGCCCCGAACCGATCTGGGTGCAGCAAACCCGCTTTCAGCCTTGGGCTAGACGCAAGCGACGCTGATTGCCCCTTCACGCTTCTGTTGAGTTTGGGTGTGAATCACAATGTCCACGTCAAGACCCATATGGAGGACGCGCGACAACAACCACTCGGTAGAGAACTCGCTGAGACGGCCTCGAATAATCTTGGACACCTTCGGCTGATCCGTTCCCAACATGTCGGCAGCCTGCTTTTGGGTGAGCCCCCGGGCCTGAATGATGTCGCGAATAGCGCTTGCGAGTTGCGCCTTCGCCAGCCGTTCTTCGGGATTCGGAAGCCCCATGTCGGCGAACACGTTGCCGCTCCCGTAGAAGACGGTCCCCTCTTCAGATGGGGTCACTTCTTGTTTAGCTTTTTCCATTCTTCGTATTCCACTTCTGCAGTCTTCAGTCTTGCTTGGATGAGGTCGAGGTCTTGCTTGGGTGTCGCGATTCCTGATTTCGATTTTTTCTGGAAACAGTGGAGGACATAGATCACTTCGGCGAACCGGACGGTGTAAACCGCCCTGTACGTATCGCCGTCGTAATTCTCGACCACTTCCAAGACTCCGGCGCCCTTGAAACCCTTGAGCGGCTTTGCGGACTCGTGCTTGCCGCCTCTTTGGGCCTCATAGAGCGCATGTCCGATTTCGTCCATCACCTCGTCGGGAAAGGCTCTCAGGTCCTTCAAGCTGGACGCGATCCAGCCGACCGGTTTCACGTCGTCGGACATTATGCTGATAATAGCATACCAGATGACGGCACGGAACTCACAAGAGCCACTCTGGACGAGGTGGCGTTTGGGCTCGGCCAGCCTCGCGCTCCAATTGCCCGGTCGTGGTTACCAGCCGCGCGGGGCCAGGAGTTCATTCTCGGACAGCGACGACACGTTGATGCCGACCATCGGCTCGCCCAAGTTTCGGCTGATCTCGCCGAGTCGCTTGGCGTCCTGGTGGAAAAGCACCGATTCGACGATGGCGCGCGCCCGGCGGGCGGGGTCGCCGCTCTTGAAGATGCCGGAGCCGACGAACACCGTCTCCGCGCCCAGCTTCATCATCAGGGCCGCATCGGCCGGGGTGGCGATGCCGCCCGCCGAGAAGTTCGGCACCGGGAGCCGACCGGTTCGGTGGACCTCTTCGATCAGGTGCAGGGGTGCTTGATGTTGTTTGGCCAGCAGATAAAGCTCGTCGTGCCGCGCGCCGGCGACCTGGCGAATCTCGGACATGATCGCCCGCATATGGCGGACGGCTTCGACCACGTCGCCTGTGCCCGCTTCGCCCTTGGTGCGGATCATCGCCGCGCCTTCGCCGATGCGCCGCAGGGCTTCGCCCAGGTTGCGCGCACCGCACACGAACGGCACGGTGAACGCGTGCTTGTCCACGTGGTGCTCCTCGTCGGCGGGGGTCAAAACTTCGCTCTCGTCAATGAAGTCCACTTCGAGAGCCTGCAAGATCTCGGCTTCGACGAAGTGGCCGATGCGGCACTTGGCCATCACGGGGATGGTCACGGCCGCTTTGATGCCCAGGATCATCTCGGGGTCGCTCATGCGGGACACGCCGCCATCGCGCCTGATGTCGGCGGGAACGCGTTCGAGCGCCATGACCGCGACCGCGCCGGCGTCCTCGGCGATCTTCGCCTGCTCGACGTTGGTGACGTCCATGATGACGCCGCCTTTGAGCATCTCGGCAAGGCCGATCTTCTCGCGGTGGGTCTTGACGGCGCCGTTCAGTGTCGTGGATTCGCTCATGATTCGAGTTGCGAGTGTACCGGCGTCAGGCACACCTCATTTTGGGACCGCTGGGCAACAGCATGAAGGTGAACCGTCAGAGCCAGACCCGAGGTTGGCTTGTGTGGCGGGGCATGGGAATCACTCCACAGGTGGGATGAGCGCCGACGCGAACTCACCCGATCCATGTTTCCTCGTCACTACTTCGGATTCCGATCCATGTCGATCAGCATCGAGTGTATCCGCCGCTCGCCGTTCACGATGACCCCGATTCCGAGAAGGCCGTCCACCCGAACCTGCTGAACACGTGCCGATCCCAGGAATGCTTGTAGATCGGCTTCCGTTTCGAACCCATAGATCTTAGGGTTCTTGAGCACACTGTCCTGCAAGAATGACTGGACCGGACCAGCGAGTAGACTCAGGCTCTCTCCGACTCGCGGGACCCCTTCCTTGCCGATCAGCGAGGCTCGCAGTATGTCCTGCCCGGCCTCGTACTTCTCTCGCTGCGCTTCCAATTCCTCGTAGATGCGTTTTGCGAACATCTCGGCTCCTTGAGCACGCTTCGCACTCGCCACGCCGCTCTTGCCAAAGCTGAACATGAGAGAGTCTCGGTAGCTGCGAAGAGCCATCGTCGAGCCTGGTCTCTGTTGTTGGGGCTCAGTGGAGCGGACTGAAGGAACGGGGGTGAAGTCCTCGTCCTTGAGGTCGTCTCCGGCGACCTGTGGCAACTGAAGGGTCAGGGTCCTCGATCCATCTCCAACGGTGACCCGGATCAGGGGCTCGAGCACGAAGGCTCTTACCTCGGCCAAACTTTTGTTGCCATCTCGGATTACCGTGGAGTTGGCAAGCAGCCCAAGGAAACCGTCTGCTTCCGCTCTATCCAACTTGTCGAGGCGAAGGACCTTGGTGCGCGGAGATGCATGGCTTGACACTGCGCCAATGGCGTGAATGAGCTTCTCCATAGTGGCCAGATTGAACAAGTCCTTGTGGCGCACAAGGACGAAGCCATCAGCCTCCTCGACCAAATATCCCTCGATCTTTGCAGATTCCCTCCACTCGGTTGCCGGCGTGGAAGGAGCGTCTGCTCAAACTCGGTCGGCAAGTCATGCGTTGCCAAGATCACCAAAGGCGCAGTCTGAGCATAGGAGACCCAATCGGCAGTGACGCAAGCGACTGCGAGAATCGCGATAAGCACGTTGTTCATGGCTGCCTCCCTAAGGCTGACTGCAAAGATTGCACGTGGAGCAATGTGTTGTCAAGGGCTTTGGCGAGAGAAGGTGATAGAAACTCGGCGTCGAGCTTGAAAGCCGCGAGGTGGAGCCCAGCATCGAGTGACGCTCGCCATGACCGCGGCAGCGCGGGCGTCTTCGGCGATTCGCGCGTGCCCCTGGGAGTGGCCCAGCCACCCTTTTGGACCCGGC
>JACFNW010000274.1:0-3207 GCA_019454665.1 Fimbriimonadaceae bacterium
CGCCTCGGCGATCCGCAACACGGCGTCGATACCCGTGTTTCCCGTGACGAAAATCGTCTCGGGATCGTGGTGCTCGCGCAACAGGTTCTGCTTGGCCCATTGGGTCGGCGGGTAGTGCTGGTGCGTGATCAGGGCGGAGGCGCGTCGGTAGAACTCCTCCGGGAACGGGTCTTGGACGGTCGGGGTGCGCAAGCCGGCCTCGACGTGCCCGAACGGAATGCGGTGATAGAACGCGGCGAGCGAGGCGACGAACGTCGTGGCCGTATCGCCTTGGGCGATGACGAAGTCGGGACGGTTCTCCTTGAAAACCCGCTCCAACCCGTCGAGCGCGCGCGAGGTCACTTCGGCGAGCGTCTGGCCGACCTGCATGATGTCGAGGTCAATGTCTGGACGCACCTCGAAAGCGGCCAGCGCCTGATCCATCATCTCGCGATGCTGGCCCGTCGCCACCAAGACGGGGTCGCAACGATCGGCGAATTTCCTGAGTTCGATGAAGACGGGGACGTTCTTGATGGTATCGGGGCGGGTCCCGACGACGCAGGCGATTCTAGGTTTGGACACGGTTCACTCACCAAAGGCCGCTAGCGGCCCACCTATAGATTGGCAGGAAACGAGGCCAAACTCCCCGCAATCGCACGGGGGCGTTCGAGGAATTCACAGAACCATCACAGATCGGGCAAACTGGAGACGCGATGGCCCACCATCCCGCCCCAGAATCCGTGGCCTTCTACCGAGAGAACGGCTACTTGCTGCAGCCAGGTCTTTTCACTGAAGAGGAGTGCGTCGCCTTGCGCGAGTACTTCACCGAAATGGTCGAACGGGGCGGCGACGGTTGGGCCGAGGGAGGCGTCCACCCCGACGACCCCGACCCCCTCAAGCGCTATCCGCGATTGCTCCAACCCCACCGTGGCGACGACGTGGCCATGCGATACATGGTGGACGCGCGCATCCGAGCCCAACTTGCGGCGTTCTACGATCGCGAGCCGCTCGCCGTGCAGACGATGGTCTACTTCAAGCCCCCCGGAGCGAAGGGACAGGCCCTGCACCAAGACCAGCGCTATCTGCGCGCCGAGCCAGGCACGTGCATGGCGGCGTGGCTGGCCCTCGAGGACATTGACGACGAAAACGGCTGCCTGCAGATCGTGCCCGGCTCCCACGACCTGCCGTTGCTTTGCCCCGGGCAGTCGGATCTGGACGCCAGTTTCACGTGGGATCAGGTGCCCCTTCCCGCCGGAATGGAGCCTGTCCCCGTCCACATGAAGACGGGCGACGTGCTGTTCTTCAACGGCTCGCTGATCCACGGCTCGGGCCCCAACCGTTCGACGAACCGGTTTCGCCGCATCATCGTCGGCCACTACATCGAGGGCGACGCAGGCAAGGTGGCTCACTATTACTTCCCGGTCTACAACATGGATGGCGAGGTCGTCGAAGGGCTCGCCGCGAACCCGTGGGGCGGTGGCCCGTGCGGCGTGCTGGTGGACGAGGACGGGCGCGAGGTCATCCAGATGACGGGCGGCATGGAGGAAGCGGGAGCCGCGCACTGAACTCAGGCCCAGGCGGGCCCCACAGTTAACACTCCCTTAACCGAACCGCATCACACTCGCGACGATGATGCACAAGTTCGCATGGGTCGCCGCGGCAGCCGTCGGCGCTTTGATCCTCGCCGGGTGCGGTTCCTCGGGCGGCGGCATGGCCGCCGATGGCTCCGGGAGGCTGGAAGGCAAGGTCGTCGTGGATGGCTCGAGCACCGTGTTCCCGATCTCCGAGGCCGTCGCCGAAGAGTTCATGAAGGAGAACCCCGGTGTTCGTGTGACCGTCGGCATCTCGGGCACCGGCGGCGGGTTCAAGAAGTTCGCCGTCGGCGAGATTGACATCAGCGACGCTTCCCGACCCATTGACCCCGCCGAGCGAGACGCCGCCCAGAAGAACGGCATCGAGTTCATCGAACTGCCCGTCGCGTTCGACGGCCTCTCCGTCGTGGTCAATCCGGGCAACGACTGGGTGGACTACCTGACCGTCGCCGAACTCAAAGCGATCTGGGAACCGGGCAGCAAGATCACCAACTGGAACCAGGTTCGCCCGACGTTCCCCGATCGGCCCCTGAAGCTTTACGGCGCGGGCACCGACTCGGGCACGTTCGACTACTTCACCAAGGCCATCGTCGGCGAAGAGAAGGCCAGCCGCTCCGACTACCAAGCCAGCGAAGACGACAACTCGTTGGTGACGGGCGTCTCGGGAGACGTCAACGCCCTCGGCTACTTCGGTTACGCGTACTACTCCGAGAACAAGGCTAAGCTCAAGCTGGTCCCGATCAAGCACGGCGACGCCGAGCCGGTCGCGCCCAGCCCCGAGACGATTGGCAATGGCACGTACCAGCCGCTCTCCCGCCCCGAGTTCATCTATGTGAACGCCGAAGCGGCCAAGCGCCCGGAGATCATCGCTTTTGTCCGGTTCTATCTGGGCGAGGTGGGCCAGGCTCTCGTGAGCGAAGTCGGCTACGTCCCGCTCGCCCCCGAGGACTACAAGCTGGCCTTGGAGCGGTTCGAGACGGGTAAGACCGGCACGGCTTTCGACGGCCCGACCGTCGGGGTCAAGCTCTCCGAAATCCTGAAGCGATAGTCTCATGGTCGCCGCGCTGAAACGCATCCGATGGTCTGAGTCGCCGCTCACCGTCGTTTGCTTTCTGGCGGCGCTGGTTTCGATCCTGACCACGGCCGGCATCGTGTTGGTGCTGGCCGTGGAGACGTTCGGGTTCTTCCGCGAAGTCTCGCTGGTCGAGTTCTTGACGGGGCGCGAATGGGCCCCGATGTTCAAGCCGCAGCACTTCGGCGTGCTTCCTTTGGTCGCGGGAACGGCGATGATCGCGGTCGGTTCGGCGGTCATCGCGATTCCCCTCGGCCTTCTCTCGGCGATCTACCTGAGCGAATACGCCTCTCCGGGCGTTCGCCGCATCCTCAAGCCCATCATCGAGCTCTTGGCCGGCGTTCCCACGGTCGTTTACGGTTACTTCGGCCTCACGATGGTCACGCCCCTGCTGCAGCACTTCTTCCCCGAGGTGGGCGTGTTCAACGCGGCATCCGGCGCGATCGTGGTCGGCATCATGATCCTGCCGACGGTCTCCTCGCTTTGCGAAGACGCCCTTGCCGCCGTGCCCAAGGAGATGCGCTACGGTGGGTACGGGATCGGGTCCACGAAGTTCGAGGTGAC
>JACFNW010000274.1:3217-3942 GCA_019454665.1 Fimbriimonadaceae bacterium
CGCCGCCCTCTCGGGCATCAGCGCGGCCTTCGTGCTGGCCATCTCGCGAGCCGTGGGCGAGACCATGGCCGTCACGCTCGCCGCAGGCATGACGCCCAAGCTCACCATGAACCCTGGCGAGAGCATCCAGACGATGACGGCCTATATCGTCCAGGTCTCTCTGGGCGACACGCCCGCTGGAACCATCGTCTACCAGACCATCTTCGCCGTTGGCGCGCTCCTCTTCGTGATCACCTTGGGCATGAACATCCTGGCGCGCCGATTCGTGCAGCGCTTCAGCTTGAAAGACCAATGAACCAAGCCATCGAGACCAGGGCACGCAAGCGCCTCCGCTCCCGCAAGCGGGTGGAGAGGCTGTTTGGCGTGGTATGCGTCTTGGCATTGATCCTCTCGGCCCTGTTGCTGTTCGCTCTGGTTTGGGGGGTCGCCAAGGACGGCGTCGGCCGCTTGAACTGGTCGTTCATCGAAAGCTTCCCCTCGCGCATCGCCTCGCGAGCCGGCATCAAAGCGGCCTTGGCGGGAACGTTGTGGATCATCGGCCTGACCATTCTCATCGCCGTGCCCATCGGGTTGGCGTCGGCGGTCTATCTCGAAGAAGTCGCCCCCAAGAACCGTCTCGTCCGCTTCATCGAACTCAACGTGGCGAACCTGGCCGGGGTGCCTTCGATTCTCTACGGTCTTCTGGGTCTGGCTGTGTTTGTGCGCTATATGGGTCTCGGGCGAAC
>JACFNW010000275.1 GCA_019454665.1 Fimbriimonadaceae bacterium
GGCCGTCGCATCCTCCCAAGTCGAACCGCCGTCGCGGGTCATGAACACGCCGAGGTCGGTGCCCACGTACCAGGTCGAGGCGTTGAACGGGTCGCGGGCGATGGCGTTGGCGGGCACGTCGGGCAAGGCGCCCGCGCCCGAGCCGCTTACCGAAACCCAGACGGGTGAAGCGGCGGCGGTGTTCGCGCAGCGCCAAACGTGGTGGTGCCCCGTCCCCGAAAGGGTGACCAGGACGTCCGTCGGGTTCGAGGGATGGACGCTGATGAATTTGATGGTGGCTGCGGGTAGCGGGTTGGGCGAGTTGTCGAGCCGCGTCCAAGTCGCGCCCTCGTCGGGGGACGTCCACACCTGCCCATCGTCCGAGCCCGTATAGAGCCGGGCCGCGTTGGAGGGAGCGACGGCGATGCACATGACCTCGCCCGTGGACGAAAGCTCCTGGCCCCCCAGCCTGGGCGTCCACGAGTTCGAGCTGGCGTCGTAGCGCCAAAGGTAGTTGGTGCCCGCGTACAGCAAGTGGGGGCTCGACGGGGCCAGGACGATCGGTGCGATGAACGCGCGTCGGTCGCCTCCCCAGTTGGGGCTGATGTAGCTGCCCGTGGTCCAACTGGTGGTCGTCCTGTAGATGGCCAGGTTCTGCGCGGTGACGTACTGCTGGTTCGGATCAATCGGGTTGACCGCGCACCAACCTCCGTCGCCGCCGCCGTGATTCTGCCACGCGGCAAGGTCGCCGACCGCGACGGGCGTGGCGTTGTCCTGGGTCCCGCCGAGCATGCGCGTCGTGTCCGAGGGATGATAGGCCGAGCGGTAGAACTGGGTCACGCCGAGTTCGGCGCTCAGGTACTGCCACGTGAAGTCTCCCGTCGTGGGATCCAGGTTGAACCGGTTGATGCCGCCGTCGAGGCCCGTGTAGATCTCGTTCCAGTTGCTGGGGTTGATCGCAACGCAGTGCTGGTCGTTGTGGAGCACCGAGTCCCACACATAGGCCGGACCGCCGACGCTTCGCCAGTTTTGGCCGCCATCGAGCGACTGGACGAGATCAATCATGCCCACGTAGAGGACGTCTTGCCACTCGCCGCCGACTTGGCGGGCCGAGCACTCGATGTAGGCGTTGTAACCCCTCTGGCTCCAGTTGTAGTTGTCGCCGTTGCCGTTGACGAAGTTGTTGTTGACGACCGTCCAAGTCGCGCCGGCGTCCTCGGTTTTGAGGATGCGCCCGGGCGAAGCCGTCGCTTCCAGGATGTAGGCCGTTTCGGCGTGAACCGGGCTGGCGGCGATGCGAACCTGTCCGCCGGAGCCTTGAAAGCCCACGTTGGTGATCTCGATCCACGTCGCGCCCCGGTCCACGCTCTTGTAGAGTCGGCGGAAGTTGTTGTCGGTCGCCCACATGATCCGCGTTCCACCGTCGGAGGCTCCGATGGCGGCATCGTTGAACACATTGCTCGTCCCAGGCGTGACGTTGGTCCACGAGCCCCCGGCGTTCGTCGAACGGAAGATCCGGCCGAAGTAAGCCGAGCCGCGCCCGAAGAACGCCGTCACGATCTGCGGATTCTCCGGGTCGATGACGATCTCGCGGCAAGCCCTCCCGTTCATGGCCGAGACGGCGATTTGGCTCCACGTGGCGCCTCCGTCGGTGGACTTCATGATGCCGTTGGTGTAGCCGACGCTCCCATCGAAGTCGCCCGTCCCGACATACACGGTGTTGGGCTGGTCCGGGGGGATGGCGATGCAAGAGACGTGGAGGAACGGCCATTTGTCGGAGAGAGGCGTCCAACTCGTCCCCCCGTCCAGGGTTTTCCAAATGCCCCCCGACGCCGCGCCAACGTAGATGGCCTGATCGTTCGAGGGGTCTACGGCGATCGCGTTGATGCGGCCGGTCAGGGGCGGCTGGCCATAGTAGATACGGTAGGGAACGTCCAAGTTCCTTGGGCCGACAAACGACCAGGTGCCCCGCGGGCCGTGCCGGTCCCGGCCTGACGCGGGGGTCGCGACGGGCATCTTCTCACGGTGGATGGCTCCTCGCTGCCACGCCTCCCAATCCACCGAATCTCGGGGAAACGCCCGCTCCTCGATGTACGCCCGGTAAGCCTGCAGGTAGTCCAGACCCGGCATCTCGCCGCGCTTGGCGGGATCTACGGTCGGGTCCTCATCAAAGCCCTGCAGCCGATACAGGTTCTCGACCGCGCCGTAGTAACGGTGCATGGACGAGACGGATTGGTAGTCGGGCGGCGGCACGACGTTGAGGGGGTCGAGGGCCCGAAGGTGCTGGCCGATGAAGAGCAGTCCGGCTGCGACAAGCATGGTCGTCCATTTAGACGTCGTTCAGGCAAGATTTGATCTTCGGACTTTTCGGAATCGCGTGCGGTAGCATCAGGGGCATGAGCGAACAGCCCAAGACGACCACGCGACGCGACTTTCTCCGCACGACCGGGGGGCTAGCCGTTGCCGCCAGCATGCCAGGATTCCGATTGCCGAACGTTCACCCGAGCGGCGACGAGACGATTCAAGTGGCGTTGGTGGGTTGTGGCGGACGGGGAACGAGTGCGGCATTCAACGCCCTCTCGACCAAGCACGGGCCTACCAAGCTCGTCGCGATGGCCGACGTGTTTCAGGACCGATTGGCCAGCAGCTACAACGAACTGTCGAACAGCTCGCTCAAGGAGCAGGTTGAGGTGCCTGCCGACCGGCGGTTCCTGGGCTTCGACGGCTACAAGAGAGCGATGGATGCTCTGCGACCGGGCGACGTGGTCATCCTGACGACACCCCCTGCCTTCCGATGGCCGCACTTCCAGTACGCCATCGCCAAGAAGCTCAACGTGTTCATGGAAAAGCCCGTGACCGTGGACGGTCCGACGAGCAAGCGGATGCTCAAGCTGGGCGAAGAGGCCAGCGCGGCCGGCCTGAAAGTCGGCGTCGGTCTGATGTCGCGGCACGCCAAGTGGCTGCAAGAACTCCACGCGCGCGTGCAGGATGGCGAGATCGGCGACGTGCTGTTCATGCGCGGCTACCGCATGCACGGACCGACGGCCTCGTTCGAGAGCAAGCCCAAGCCCGACAACATCAGCCACCTCGAGTACCAAATCCGCCGGTTCCACAGCTTCCTGTGGTGCAGCGGCGGTTGCTACAACGACTTCTACATCCACCACGTCGACCACCTTTGCTGGATGAAGAACGCGTGGCCGGTTTCGGCGCAAGCCGTGGGCGGTCGGCATTACCGCACCACGCCGAACGGCGAGCCCCTGGTGGACCAGAACCTCGACTCCTATGCCGTCGAGTACACGTTCGACGATGGGACCAAGTTCATCTTCGAGGGCCGTTGCATTGACGGCGCGCACGGCATCTACTCCAGCTATCTGCACGGCTCGAAGGGCATGGCCATCGCGGCACGCTCGGGCGACTGCAACGGCCCGTCGTCCACCTATCGCGGCCAGAAGCCCATCGCCGAGAACATGATCTGGCAATCCACCGACCGCACGAACCCTTACCAAGAGGAGTGGGAGGTGCTGATGGACGCGATTCGGCGCAACAAGCCCTACAACGAGGTCGAGCGGGGCGTCGAAGCCAGCTTGGTCAGCAGCATGGGCCGCATGGCCGCCCACACGGGCCAACTGATCACCCACGACGCGATGCTCAACTGCGAGCACGAGTTCGCGCCCAACGTGGACAAGCTGACGTACGAATCCGATGCGCCGCTCATGCCCGACGCCTCGGGCCGCTATCCCGTCCCGCGTCCGGGCTGGAACCCGAAGACGGAGTTTTGACCTCGTTTTGGGTGAGCTTCGGCGTACGTCACGCTGAGCCCTTGGGCGACGCAGTCGCCCAAGGTGTCGAAGCGGACCTGTCGGCTGGTGTTGGGCTGATGTTCGGCTCGGGTTAGGCTCAGGTTTGGCCTGCGTCACGCTGAGCCCTTGGGCGACGCAGTCGCCCAAGGTGTCGAAGCGGAC
>JACFNW010000276.1 GCA_019454665.1 Fimbriimonadaceae bacterium
TCGGAGGCGCTGCGTCCTTCGGGCGAGTGGCGATCGGCCTCGTCCTTGGACAGGAGACCCTGCGCTTGGAGCCACGTCTTGTACACCGCGAGCGGGTCGCGGCTGCGCCCGCGCTCGACTTCGTCGGCGGGTCGGTACTTGGCCGCGCGATCGTCGTCGTGGTCGCCGTGCCCGTAGGCGCGGAACGTCTTGCACTCGACGATGCTTGGACCGTTACCGGCTCGGGCGTGCTGGACGGCCTGCATCACCTTGTCGTACACGTCGAGCACGTCTTGCCCGTCGGCGACGAGGCCCGGGATGCTGTAGCCCTTGGCCCGGTCGGCCACATCCTTGTTGGGTGAACTGAGTTCGAGCGGCGTACCGTACGCCCACTGGTTGTTCTCGACGATGGTCACCACCGGCAGTTTGTGCACGGCGGCAAAGTTGATCGCCTCGTGGAAAACGCCTTGGGCCGTCGAGCCCTCGCCGTTGTAGGTGAGCACCACGTCGTTGCCGCCATCGAGCCGGTTGGCGTACGCGACGCCGGCGGCGACCGGAATGGTGCCCGCCAACATGGACGTCGAGTGGATGATGCGCTTCGCCTTGCTGCCGATGTGCGACCAATTGTCGCGGGCCCGCCCAGGCGACGTGACCTTGCACCAGACCTGGCTGCACACCTCTTCGATGCTCATGCCGATGCGCTCGGGGTTGCGCCATCCATTCTTGGCGTCCTTGAGGAAGAACGCGGGCATGTCGCGGTGGATTGGGCTGATCCAGTCGGTTGGCTCCAGCCCGTACAACGAGCCGACGAGCACCGCCTCTTGGTTGTGGCTGGAATACAGCGTCCCTCGGAGACGCCCGCGCTTCTTCTCCTTGATCAGCCGGACGTCGAAGTACCGGGCCAGATAGAGTTGGTTCAACAACTCGCGATGATCCTCCGGGGTGAGGAGGTCACGGGGCAGGATGGGTGTTTGGTGCGGTTCCAACGTCCTTTGGGCGGCCTTGGTCTTGGTCGCAGTCGGGGTCAAATCTTTGGGTCTCCGGGGTGATGTCGCGGTTCGCGCGAAGCCAAGAGGATACCCGAGGGACGGTCCCCAACCCGGACGTTCGCCCTTGGCCCTGGGAGGTCACGCGGCCCTTTGGTCAGGCGTCCCGAACGACACCCGCACGTCGTTTGGAGACTTCGCGTCCAGATCCAACACGACCGACAGCCACCGCAGTCCAAGATACTCGCGCACCCCTTGGTGTGAAGGCATCCCGTGTTTGCCGGCGTCGGTCGCGGGTTCGCTGATCATCAGGCAGGCCTTTTCGAACCTCGTGGGAGTGCTGATGCGCAGGATGGGTTGCCCGTTCTGCTCGATTTGGGCGAGTCGGACGTTGCGCCTCAGCCTCTCGTATTCGGCGATCTCGCTGGGCAGCACGAATTCCATGCGGTTCATCTTGCACTGGGTCAGCACCTTGCGGAGCGACGAAAACGCCACGGGCTCGGCGACGGCCTCGGGGCGCGACACCACCTGAAGGCATCCGTTCCGCATCAGGGTCTGCTGCACCAAGCGCGCCGCCGTCCCGTCTTGGCATGCCTTGCCCGGGTCGCAGATCTGGTAGGGCACTTCGAGGATGCGCGAGGACACGCCGTTCTGCTTGATCGGGTAGTACGGATGACAGGTTCCAAACAGGTAGCCCGAAGTGCCCGGCTGACGCCCGCCCTTGCTGAGCGAGACCTTCGCCGCCGTCTCCTCCACCATCGTGTACATCTCGTCGAGGCGGTACCAGCGGCCGTTCATGGGCCGGATCGCGGCCATGTCCAGGGAAGAACTCGACCGGCTGATGACCTGATACTGGATCTTCAGCTTGCCCTCGTGCCAGCCGTTGGCGTCCTCCGTGACGAAGAGGAGCCCGGGCTCGTGGCCCCGCTGTTTCATCCAGCGGTAAATGTCGTTGCCGTAGCCCGGAGGGCCGGTCAGCCACGTCGCATAGCCCTGCATCATCTGCAGCATCCGGTCCATGGCGTAGACCTGATCGGGGTCGAGCGACGTGCACTCGAAGGTAAGCATGACGGTGGCGGGCGAGAAGTTGGGCCAGTACCACATCATCGCCAAAGCGCGGCCCGTGTCTTTGGCCGATTGGACCACGGCACGCAGCCACATTTCGCGGAGCAAGTCCACGTAGGGCGAATCGAAGTAGGGATGCTCGTCGGCGACCGTTGCGCGGTCGTGTTCGTAGGACAGGTTGGTTCCGTCCTCGGCCCGAAGGTCGCCGTCCATGGTGTAGGCGGAGGCATCGGAAGGGCCGGGCGAGTCGGACTCGACGCTTCGTCCCGCCTGCATCAACGCCGCCGTCTGTCCGAGATGCGGGGCCAGCCAGTACGCCCACCCTCGCCCCACGCGACGTCGCCCGAGACCGACGAACCCATCGCGTACGGAGGCCAGGACTTCGCAACCGTTGGGAGCATGGAGGGCACCGCCCATGAAACGGATCCGATCGCAGTCCTCGGGCCAGATGGGAGACTCGGTGGTCTGGTTCAGCGATTCGGTGCTGGCGGCCTGGCTCTTGGGATCCAAGCCCAGGACGCTCTCAAGGCCCCAAGTGGAACCCGAACAGATGACGCAACCGCCCTCCTGGACCCATTGCGCCACCGACTCGACATAGTGGTGCTTGAGTTGGGCATGGCCGCACAGCAACAGCACCCCGTGCGAAGACAGGTCCATCAGACTGCGGTCTTCGAGCGTCTCGTACGCGAGGCCGGTACGCTCGATCGCCTCTTGATAGTGCGCGCCGTATCGGTCGTCTTGAGCTACAAGAAGTCCAATGCGGGCCCATCGTGAATGCTCTTTCATGGTGGGGACACGTCACATATCGGCACATACGCCGGACATCACCACCCGCAGGGCTGAGAATATGCTCCCTTGGACCTCCGACGCCCCGCAGACTGCTAGACTCTCGTGTTCCCAACATGGACGCCCGACCCGACACCCTGCTCCAACACCTCGGCGAAGAAGACCGCATCCTCGGCGCCGTCGTGCCCCCGATCTTCCAAACCTCCCTGTTCGTGTTCGACGACCCGCACTCGATGTGGGACACGATGCAGCATCATCCGGGCGGGCCGCCGTTCCACTACAGCCGGCTCGGCAACCCGACGAACCACATCGCCGAGCAGAAGATCGCCTCGCTGGAGAAGGCAGGCGCGTGCAAGCTCTTCGCCAGCGGCATGGCAGCCATCTCGGCCGCCATCGTCAGCGTCTGCCGCGCAGGCTCGCATGTCGTCATGGTGGACACGGCCTATGGCCCCTCGCGGCAGGTCATGCAGAACCTGCTGGCCCGCTTTGGCGTGACGCACACCTTGGTTGATGGGCGGACCGTCGAGTCGGTGCTGGAAGCCATCCGGCCCGAGACGAGCCTCATCTACCTAGAATCGCCCAGCAGCCTCATCTTCCGACTGCAAGACCTTGCGGCCATCGCCGCCGCTGCCAAGGAACGCGGGATCGCGACGGTCTGCGACAACACGTATTGCGGGGCCATCCTGCAAAACCCCTGCGAACTCGGGGTGGACATGGTGGTTCATAGCGGCACGAAGTACCTGAACGGTCACAGCGACGTGGTCGCCGGCGTTCTGTGTACGTCCGCCGACCGCATGGACGCCATCGTCCGGAACGAGTTGGCCCTGCTTGGCGGCGCGCTACCCCCCTTCCCCGCTTGGCTGCTCATGCGCGGACTGCGGACGCTTCGCCTGCGATTGGCGCAACACGCCGCGACAGCCGACACCTTGGCGGCGTGGCTGCACGAACATCCCAAGGCGCGCCAGGTGCATCACGTCTCCCTGCCCGATTACCCTCAGCGCGACCTGTACCTGCGACAGATGCGGGGTTCGGGCGGGTTGTTCTCGTTCGAGCCGACGTTCGCCACGCGCGACGAGGTGTACCGGTTCTG